>NZ_JAQYWZ010000959.1:0-260851 GCF_036290945.1 Streptomyces sp. BE303 | reverse complement strand
GGGGCGGATGCTGCCGGTGATGGTCCACGTGCTGGGCGCCGTCACCGAGTTGCGCCGCGCGCTGCCCGGAGCGGAGTGGCGTGTGCACATGGACGACCTCGACGTCCCGTGGGACGAGCAGGACGGCTACGCCTTCCCCGGCATGCACGACGCGGATCTCGCAGCCGCCTTCGGCGACTTCTGACGGCCGCTCCTGCGGTGTCGGGGAGGGTTCCCCGACACCGCAGGGCGCGCGACGCGGAGCGGGCCGTCAGCCGGTGAGGCGGTCGGCGGCCTCGTCCTCGCTCAGGGCCTCGATCTCGGCGATCAGCAGGTCCTCGACGCGGGCGGCGAGGGCGGCTGCGGTGGAGAGTTCGAAGGCGTCGCGGATCGGTACCTCCAGGCCGACCCCGGCGCGGATGCGGGCGACGACCCGGGTCACCAGGAGCGAGTCCCCGCCGAGGGTGAAGAAGTCGTCGAGCACCCCGACCCGGGGCAGGCCGAGGACCTCCTGCCAGAGCTGCGTGACGAGGTGTTCGGCGTCGGTGCGCGGGGCCAGGTACTCGGCCCCCGCGGTCGGGTCGGGGGCGGGGAGGGCGGCGGTGTCCAGCTTGCCGTTCAGGGTCAGCGGCAACCGGTCGAGCAGGACGACGGTGTCCGGGACGGCGTAGGCGGGCAGGCGCCGGGCGAGGTGTTCGCGCAGGGCGTCCGGTGCCGGCTCGGCGCCGGACGCGGGGACGGCGTAGGCGACCAGACGACGGCCGGCCAGGACGACGGCCGCCGCCCGGGCGACCTCCGGGTGGTCGGCCAGGGCGGCCTCGATCTCGGCCGGTTCGATCCGGTAGCCGCGCAGCTTGACCTGCTCGTCCGTGCGGCCGAGGTACTCCAACCGCCCGTCGGAGCGCCAGCGGGCACGGTCCCCGGTGCGGTACATCCGCGTCCCGGTGAACGGGTCGGGGCGGAAGGCTGCGTCGGTGAGGTCGGGGCGGCCCAGGTAGCCGCGGGCGAGGCCGGTGCCGCCGATGTGGAGCTCGCCCTCGGAGCCGCGGGGGAGCAGGGCGCCGCGCTCGTCGAGCACGTACAGCCGCACCCCCGGCAGGGGCCGGCCGAGCGGCGGGCGCCGGGCGGCGTCCGGGGCGGTGAGGTCGCCGGCGGTGGCGATGACGGTGGCCTCGGTCGGGCCGTAGGTGTTGACCAGCCGGACGGTGTCGCCGTGCCGGTCCCGCCAGCGTCCGACGGCGTCGGCGCGGGCCTCGGAGCCGCCGAGCACCACCAGGCGCAGGGCGGCCGGCCACGGGGTCTCGCCGTCGAGCGAGACCAGCTCCTCCCAGTACGCGGTCGGCAGGTCGAGCACGGTGACGGACGGCCCGTGCGGTCCGCGCAGCAGCTCGGGCAGGGTGCGTCCGCCACCGGGCAGCAGCACGACGCACGCGCCGGTGGCGAGCGCCGGCCACACCTCCTCGGCGTGGGTGTCGAACCCGATCGAGGCGAACTGGACGATCCGGTCGGCGGGCGTGAGCCGGTAGCCGTCGGGCCCCGCCATCCAGTCGACCCGGGCGGCGAGGGCCGCGTGGTCGACGGCCACCGCCTTGGGGGTGCCGGTGGACCCGGACGTGTAGAGGACGTACGCGAGCCCGGCCCGCTCGTCGCCGGGGGCGGGGTCGGAGACCGGCCGGACGCGGAGTCCGTCGCCGTCCTCGTCGGTCAGCAGGAGGACGGCGCCCGATTCGCGGAGCATCAGCCGCCGCCGCTCCTCCGGGTGGGCCGGGTCGAGCGGGAGGTAGCCGGCGCCGGCCTTCCAGACCGCCAGCAGCGCGACCACGAGGTCGAAGGACGGCGCGATCCGCACCGCCACCAGCTGCCCGGCGACCGGGCCGAGCCGGCCGGCCAACTCGTCCGCCAGGCGGTTCAGTTCGGCGTAGGAGAGGGTGTGGCCCCCGCACTCCAGCGCCGGCGCGTCCGGCGCGGTGGCGACCCGCTCGGCGAACCGCTCCAGGACCGGCGGCACCGGTCCGGACGCCGGCCCGGTGCCGAGCGCGAGCAGCTCGGCGCGTTCGTCCGCGCCGATCAGCCAGTCGCCGTGCAGCGGCAGCACCGCGTCCTCGACCACGGCGACGAGCAGGGCCCGGCACCGGTCGCCGAGCGCAGTGACGGTGGCCTCGTCGAAGACCTCCCGGTCGAAGCAGAAGGAGAGCGTCAGCCCGCCGTCCGGGGTGCGCCAGCTGTCGAGCAGCAGGTCGGTCTTGGCGCGTTCGAACCCGGAGTCCATCGAGGCGGTACGCACCCCGGCCGGCAGGTCGGACCCGCCGTCGCCCCCGGCCAGGTCGTACTGGCTCTGGTGGACGAACACCGCCTGGTAGAGCGGCGCCGCGCCGGCCTCCGCGGGCAGGCCCAGGTGGGCGGCGAGCCGTTCGACCGGCACGTCCTGGTGGCTCAGCGCGCCCAGGGTGGCGGCCCGGGCCCGGTGCAGCACCGTCCGGAAGTCCGGCTCCCCGGTGAGGTCCGCGCGGATCACGCCCGTCCGGGTGAAGTAGCCGACCAGCGCCTCCTGGGCGGCCTCGGTGCGGCCCGCCAGCGGGGTGCCGACCAGGAAGTCTCCGGTGCCGGTCCAGCGGGCCAGCACGCACTGGTAGGCGGCCAGCAGCACCATGAACGGGGTGCAGCGCTCCCGGCGCGCCAGCGCGTCCAGGGCGGCGGTGAGGCCGGGGTCCAGGCGCACCGTGGCGAACCCCGCCGGGTGCAGCGGCTCGGCCGGACGGGGACGGTCCAGGGGGAGCCGCAGCCGGCCGGTGCCGGCCAGCTTCTCGGCCCAGTAGCGGAAGGCCGCCTCGGCCCCGCCGTTCGCCGCGCGGTCCTGCTCGGCCCGGGCGACGTCGCCGTACCGCAGGCCGAGCGGTGCCAGGCCGGCCGGCCCCTCGCCGGTCTCCTCCCGGTAGAGGGCGAGCAGCTCGCTCCAGAGGATCCGGAAGGACCAGCCGTCCGACACGATGTGGTGCACCACCACGGCCAGCGCGTGCTCGTCGGGCCCGGACGAGATCAGGACGGCGCGCAGCGGCGGGCGGGCGGCCAGGTCGAACGGCGCGTTGACGGCCGGACGGCAGGCCTCGGTGAAGTCCCGCTCCCCGGCGCCGGGCGCAAGCTCGACCAGGTCGAGCGGGACCGGCGCGGGCGGCTCGACGAGCTGGACGGGCGCCTCGCCGTCGAGGGCGAAGCGGGTGCGCAGGGTCTCGTGCCGGTCCGTCAGCCGGGTGAGCGCGGCGCGCAGCGCCTCCCGGTCGAGCGGGCCGCTCCAGCGGCGGCAGAGGTACATGTTGAAGCCCGCGTCGGCGGGGTGGAGCTGCTGGAGGAACCAGAGGCGCCGCTGCTCCTCGGTGAGCGGGTGGGCCGCCCCGGTGGGGCGGTCGGCGCCGGTCGTGCGGTCGGTGGGAGTCATCGGGCGGCGGCCTCGGTTCCGGTACGGCGCGCGGCCGCGACGGCTGCGGGCGAGGTGAGGACGGGAGCGGGAGCGGGGGCTGGTGCGGTGCCGGGTGCGGCGTCGGTCGCGACGGTGCCGGGTGCGACGGCGTCGGCGCGGCCCGAGAGGGTGGCGAGACCGATCAGGTCGTCGGGCTCGGCGTCCGGGACGTCGCGGTCGAAGTGCCGCAGGGCCGGGACGGCCAGGCAGACCAGCACGAGCAGGGCCATGGCCAGGCCGAACAGCAGGTAGAGGAGACCGATGCCGCGTCCCTCGCCGGTGCCGATCAGCCGTCCCACGGTGCCCGCGAGCGGGCCGTCCTCGTCGACCCACGGCTGGACCAGGCGGGGGCCGAGCGGAGCCACCAGGGCGAAGCCGACCGGCAGGGTGGACCAGGCGACCATGGTGTTCACCGCGATCACGCGGCCGTGGAACCGGAGCGGCACCTTGGTCTGGACGATGGTCGCGTAGACGCCGTTGACCAGGCCGAGTCCGTAGGCCATGCCGAACGCGCCGATCGAGACCGTGAGGACCGAGGGCCGCAGGCCGGTCACCAGGCAGGCGACGGCCAGGCCGAGGGTCGCGACCAGGACGCCGCGCAGCCGCAGCCGTCGGGGACCGCCCCAGACGAGCAGGGTCAGGCCGCCCAGGACGGCGCCCAGGCCGGCCGCGACGGAGACCCAGCCGGCCGCCGCGAGCGGGGCGAAGGAGAGCACCAGCGGGGTGGTGAGCAGGAACAGCGGCGAGAGGAAGATGTTGAGCACCGCGAAGAACAGCAGCATCGCGCGGAAGTGCCGGCTGCCGAGCGCACGCCGGAACCCGGCGCGGATCTCGGCGGCGACGCTCTCCCGCCGCCGCGCGGCCATCACGTCCGGGAAGCGCACGGCGAGGGTGACCGCGGTGGCCACGACGTAGCTGGCGACGTCGAGCGCGAGGATGCCGCCGAGGCCGAGCACGGAGAGCAGGCCGACCGCGAACAGCGGCACCAGGAACTGGGCGAGTCCGAAGGCCATCTGGACGATGCCGTTGGCCCGGCCGAGGAAACGTTTCGGTACGAGCTGCGGGACGGCGGAGTTCCAGGCGAGCCGCTGGAACGTGAGCGCCGTGGAGAGGAGCGCGATCAGCACGTACGCGTGCCAGACCTCCAGACCGTCGGTCAGGTACAGCAGCAGCATCACCGCCTGGGTGAGGCCGGCCGCCACGTCGCCGTACAGCATGATCCGGCGCCGGTCGCCGCGGTCCACGACGGCGCCGGCGATCGGCGCGGCCAGGATGCCGGGCACCAGCCCGCAGGCGGCCAACAGGCCGAACTGGGCGAGCGATCCGGTGGTCAGGTAGATCCACACCGGCAGGGCGAACTCGGTGAGCGCGGAGCCGATCATGGAGATCTGCTGGCCGGCGGCGACGCCGAGGAACCGCCGCATGGTCGGCCGGGTCGACGGCGCCTTCGGGCCCCGGGAGGCAGGCGAGGTGCCCGCGGCGTTCGGCGAGGCGTCCGGGACGCCGACCGGCTGCTCCGCCCCGTCCCGGGAGAGCCCGGCCAGCCACCAGGTGGCGCCCTCGCTCCGCCGGTGCCGTTCCTCCTCGCCGGCCGCCACCGAGCGGTGCACGGTGGTCAGGATCTCGGCGAGCTCGGCGGCCCGGTACTTGAGGTAGAAGTGGCCGGCCTCGTCGAGCACCACCACGCCGGTGGTGTCGCTGAGACGGTGCCACTCCCGGTACCGCTCCTCGTAGAACTCGGTGGCCGGGTCCCGGTCACCGCAGACGGCGATCACCGGTGCGGCGATCCGGCCGTCCTCGCTCTCGAAGAGCCGGGTGAAGTACTGCTCGGCCTCCTTGGTGCCGATCCGGCGGTTGCCGACCATCAGGCGCAGCTGCTCGGTCCCGACCTCGTCGGTGTCCAGACCGGCCGCCGCCAGGGCGTTGATCATGCCCTGGTCGCTGCGGAGCCGGTCGGCGACCCTGGCCCACCACTCGCCCACGGCGGCGCCGCGTCCGCGCGGCCGGGCGAACGGGAAGATCCCGCCGAGGTGGACGGCCTCGATCTCCCGTCCGGCCGCCTCCACCCGCCGGGCGATCTCCACGGCCAGCCGGACGCCGACGCCGCAGTGGCCGTAGAGGACGATCCGCCCTTCCACGGTGTCGACGATCTCCTGCGCGCAGAGGGCGGCCACCTCGTCGATGTCCATCGCCTCCTCGCCCAGCTCGTGGCCGGGGACGGCGAGCGAGTGCAGTGCCCAGTCGGCGGGCAGGGCGTCGGCGAGCGGTTTGTAGATGAGCGCGCTGCCGCCGCCGTACGGGGTGCAGACGATGCTGGCGGTCGTCCGCCGGCCCGCCGGGGTGAGCCGGTGCAGCAGGCTGCGCGGTCCGCGGTCCGCGTGCGGGTCGCTGAGCAGGGCGGCGAGGCGCCGGACGGTCGGGTACTTGAAGAGGTCCATCACCCCGACCGGGGTGGGCAGTTCGGGGTAGGTGCGGCGCAGCCGGGCGACCACCTGGGTGGCGAGCAGCGAGTGGCCGCCGAGTTCGAAGAAGTCGTCCAGCGCCCCGACCCGCGGGACGGCCAGGAGTTCGGCCCAGAGTCCGGCGAGGTACTGCTCCTCCTCGCCCTCCGGTTCGACGTACTCGCCGGTGGCTGCGGGCTCCTCGGGCTCGGGCAGCGAGCGCCGGTCGACCTTCCCGTGGGCCAGCAGCGGCAGCCGGTCCAGGACGACGAAGCGGGCCGGGACCATGTAGTCGGGGAGGACCTCGGCGAGGGCCTCGCGCAGGTCGGCGGGTGCCGGGGCGGGACCGCCCCCCGGGTGTTCGAGGTAGCCGACCAGGGCCTGGCGCAGCCCTTCGCCGCGGGCCAGCACGACGGCCTGGGTGATGCCGGGCAGGGCGGTGAGGGCGGCCTCGATCTCCCCGGGCTCCACCCGGTAGCCGCGGACCTTGATCTGGTCGTCGGCGCGCCCCAGGTAGTCGAGGGTGCCGTCGGGCCGCCAGCGGGCGAGGTCGCCGGTGCGGTAGAGCCGGTCGCCGGTCGCGCCGAACGGGTCGTCGACGAACCGCTCGGCGGTGAGGTCGGGGCGGCCCAGGTAGCCGCGGGCGAGCCGGTCGCCGCCGAGGTACAGCTCGCCGGTGACGCCGGGCGGCACCGGTTGCAGCGTCTCGTCCAGGACGTGGCAGCGGGCGCCGGCGAGCGGGGCGCCGATGGGGGTGCTGCCCGGGCCGTGGGCGCCGGCGGTGACCTCGTGGACGGTGACGCCGACGGTCGCCTCGGTGGGGCCGTAGTGGTTGAAGACGGCGCACCGGCCGAGGGCGGCCAGCTCGGCGGCCCACGGCCAGGCCGAGGCCTCCCCGCCGAGCACCAGCGCCCGGCGCGGCAGCAGCCGCTCCATGGGGGCGTCGGCGCCGAGCGCGGCCAGGTGGGAGGGGGTCATCTTGAGGTAGTCGAGCTCCAGCGCCTCGATCTGGTCGGCGAGTTCGGCGCCGGCGATCCGGCGCGGCAGGAGGTGGACCCGGCCGCCGGTGGTCAGGGCGAGGTAGAGCATGGTGATGCTGAAGTCGAAGGACAGCGACTGGAGCAGCCCGTACGCGGCGCCCGGCTCGATCCGCAGCCGTTCCCGCACGCCGGCCAGGTAGTTGAGGATCTGGCGGTGCTGGACGGCGACGCCCTTGGGCGCGCCGGTCGAGCCCGAGGTGTAGATCACGTAGGCCAGGTGGTCCGGGCCGGAGACCTCGTCGAGCGGTTCGGCGTCCGGGGCGAGCGGATCGGGGCCGGGCGCGGCGCCGTCGGCCGGTCCGGTGTCGAGCAGCAGTTCGGCGCCCGCGTACCCGGGGAACCGCTCCCGCAGCACCGAGTCGGTGACCAGGACCCGCACCTCGGCGTCGGCCACCAGGTGGGCGAGCCGGGCGGGCGGCTGCTCCGGGTCCAGCGGCAGGTAGGAGCCGCCGGACTTCAGGACGCCGACCAGGGCCGCCGCCAGCTCGGGGGACTGCTCCAGGCAGACCGCGACCCGGTCGTCCGGGCCGACGCCGAGTGCCCGCAGGCGGCGGGCGAGGCCGGTGGCGCGCTGCTCCAGCTCGCGGTAGTCGACGGTGCGGTCCTCGAACACCAGGGCCGGGCGCTCGGGGTGGGCCCGCGCGGTGGCGGCGAGCAGCGCGGTCAGCGTGTCGGTGGCGGTGGCACCGCTGTCGGCGCCGGTTCCGGCAGCGGTGACGGGCAGCGGCGGGCCGGCGGCCCAGGTCTCCAGGACGTCCCGCCGCTCGCCGGGGGTGAGCAGCGGCAGCCGGGAGACCGGCCGGCCCGGGTCGGCCGAGGCCGCCGCGACCAGCAGTTCGAAACGCTCGACCAGCCGCCGGACGGTGGCCGCGTCGAAGAGGTCGGTGCGGTAGGTGAGCAGCCCGTACAGGCCGCCGTCGGACTTCTCCCGCATGTAGAGCGCGAGGTCGGTGCGGGTGGTGGCGGCCTCGTGGCCGAAGCTCTCGCCGGTCAGCGCGCCGGTGGCGGCGTCGGCGCCGGTACCGGCGCTGCGGTCGCCGTAGTTCTGGAAGGCGAAGGTGACCTGGAAGACGGCGGACCGGCTGACGTCGCGCTCGATCTCCAGGTCGGCCACCATCTGCTCGAACGGCACCTCCTGGTGGGTGTACGCGTCGAGGGTGGTCTCGCGGACCCGGCCGAGCAGCTCGCCGAAGGTCGGGTCGCCCTCCAACCGGGCCCGGATCGGCAGCATGTTGACGAACAGGCCGACGACGTCCTCCAGTTCGCGGTGGAGCCGGCCGGCGACCGCCGAGCCGACCGCGAAGTCCCGCCGTCCGGAGTGCCGGCCGAGCAACACCTGCAGGGCGGCCATCAGCACCATGTAGGCGGACGCGTTCGACGACCGGGCCAACTCCTTGACACCGTTGCCGAGTTCGGTGCCCCAGTGGAATTCCAGGGCGGCCCCGTCGAAGGTGAGCACCGGCGGGCGCGGCCGGTCGGTGGGCAGGTCGAGTGCGGGGACGTCCCGGAGCGCGGTCCGCCAGTACGCGCGGGAGGAGGCCAGCGCGTCGCCGTTCAGGCGCTCGCGCTGCCAGTGTGCGTAGTCGCCGAACCGGACGGCGGGGGCGGCCAGGTTGTCCGGGGTGCCGTGGGCGTGCCGGGCGTAGAGCGCGTCCAGCTCGCGGTGGAGGATGTCGAGGGACCAGCCGTCACTGACGATGTGGTGCATGACCAGCGCGAGCACGTGCTCCTCGGCCGCGGTGCGGACCAGCAGGGCGCGCAGCAGCGGACCGCTGGTCAGGTCGAACGGCTCCCCGACCAGGGCGGCGAGCTCGTCGGCGGCCTGCCCGGCCGGGTCCGGTGCGGCGCAGGCGTCGACGAACCGGACCGGGCAGGGGGCCGGTTCGGCGACTCGGACCTCCGCGGTGCCCTCGGGGGTGCTCGGGAAGGTCATCCGCAGCGCCTCGTGGCGGGCGACGAGGTCGGTCAGGGCGGCGTCCAGCGCCGGACGGTCGAGCGGGCCGCGCAGCCGGCGGGCCGGCGCCAGGGTGAAGGCGGTGGACTGCGGGGCGAACTGGTCCATGAACCAGAGCCGTTCCTGCCCGCTGGAGAGCGGGGGCGCGGTGTCGGACGGCCGGGCGGGCACGGTTCTGGCGGGGGCCGAGGCGGCGCGCAGCCGCTGGGCGAGCAGCGCGCGCTTGGTCGCGGACAGCCCGGTGGCAGGGTCCTGGGTGTCGGTCATCGGTGTTCCATTTCGGCGCACGTCGGTGGCGGAGGTGCCGGTGGGGCGGATCCGTCGCGGGAAGGGGAGGGCGGCGCGCGGTGGAGCGCGCGCCGCCCGGGAAGGTCAGCGCAGTTCGCGGACGGCCGCGGCGATGCCGAGCGGGGTGGGAGTCGCGAAGAAGACGTCGAAGTCGAGCTCGACGCCGAGCAGGTCGCGGATCCTGGCGGTGATCTGAATGATCGTCAGGGAGTGTCCGCCGAGTTCGAACAGATCCTCCTCGGGCCCCAGGTCGGGCAGCCCGAGGACCTCGGCCCAGACGCCGAGGACGGCCGTGAGCACCTCGTCGCGCTCCTCGGACCCTGCTCCCTCGGCCGTGCCCGCGGCCCCGGCGGGCGTGCCGACCGGCACCGGCGGGACGGGCAGGGCCCGGCGGTCCAGCTTGCCGTTGGGCGTCAGGGGCAGCCGGTCGAGCACCGCGAAGCGCTGGGGGACCGCGGCGGCGGGCAGCAGCCTCTGGAGGAAGGCACGCAGCTCGGCGGTATCGGGCGCGGTGTCCGGGGTTGCGGCGTCCGGGGCGGCGGTCCCGGTCGCGGGGACGAGGTAGCCGGCCACGAACGGCTCGCCGTCGTCCCCCTGGCGGACGGCCGCGGCGGCCTCGGCGACGCGGGGGTGGGCCAGCAGCGCCGCCTCGATCTCGCCGAGCTCGATCCGGTGGCCGCGGATCTTGACCTGGTCGTCGAGCCGCCCGAGGAACTCCAGTTCGCCGTCGGCGGTCCAGGCCGCGAGGTCCCCGGTCCGGTACAGCCGGCCGCCGGTGCCGGAGGTGCGGGCGGCATCGAACGGGTCCTCGACGAAGCGTTCGGCGGTCAGCCCGGGGCGGCCGAGGTAGCCCTCGGCCACCCCGTCCCCGCCGAGGTGCAGCTCGCCCGGCACGCCGATCGGGAGCGGCCTGCGCCGCCGGTCCAGCACGTAGGCCCGGGTGTTGGCGATCGGCCGGCCGATCCGGACGGCCTCCGGACCGGCGGGTATCTCGGCGCAGGTCGACCAGATGGTGGTCTCGGTCGGCCCGTAGACGTTGAACAGGCGGTCCGTGCCCGCCCGGAGGTCCCGGGCCAGCGGCAGCGGCAGGGCCTCCCCGCCGGCCAGGCCGGTCAGGCCGGACGGCAGCGGTCCGGCGCCGAGCAGGACCCGCCAGCCCGAGGGGGTGGCCTGGACGTGGGTGACGCCCTCGCGCTCGATCAGGGCCCGCAGGCCCGGTCCGTCGACGGCGAGGCCGTCCGGCGCCAGCACCAGCCGCCCGCCGGTGACCAGCGGCAGCAGCAGTTCGAGGGCGGAGATGTCGAACGAGAGGGAGGTGAGGCCGAGCCAGACGTCCCGGGGCGCGGAGCCGAGCCGGTCGGCGAAGGCCGAGAGCAGGTTGACCAGTGCGCGGTGGCCGATCTCGACGCCCTTGGGGCGGCCGGTGGAGCCGGAGGTGTAGAGCACGTAGGCGAGTCGGCCCGGCGCGGTTCCGCCGTCCGTGGCCGCCCCGCCGGCCGGGCGTGCGCGGTCGGCCCCGGCGCCGGGCGCGGGGTGGGCCCCGGGCGCGGACGCGGCTTCGGCCGGCCGGAGCACCCGGGGTGCCGCTGCCGCGACCTCGGGGGCCGGTTCGCGGTCGGCCAGGAGCAGGACGGCGCCGGAGTCGGCCAGGACGAACGCGAGCCGCTCGGCCGGGTAGCCGGGGTCGAGCGGCAGGTAGCCGGCGCCGACCGCGTGCACGGCGAGCAGGGCGGCGGGCAGGTCGGCGGTGCGGCTCAGGTGCAACCCGACCAGGTCGTCCCGGCCGACGCCCGCGGCGGACAGGGCGTCGGCCAGCCGGTCGGCGCGCCGCAGGAGCTCCCGGTAGGTCAGGCGTTCCACGCCGGCCACCACGGCGACGGCGTCCGGCGTGGCGGCGGCGCGCTCGCGGACCAGGTCGAGCACGGTCCGGTCGGCGGGGTAGGCGCAGGCGGTCTCGTTCCACCCGGTGGTGACGAGGTGTTCCTCGGAGGCGTCGAGCAGCGGCAGGTCGCCGAGCACGGTGGCGGGGTCGGCCGTGGCGCCGGCGAGCAGGCAGGCCAGGTGTCCGGCGATCCGCCGGGCGGCGTGCGGTGCGAGGACGGCCGGGTCGTACTGGAGGGAGAACACGACGGCCTCGGCGTCCTCGACCGCCTGGAGGTGGAGCGTGTTGCGGGACGCGTGGTGGAACACCGTCCAGTCGATCCGGGTGGCGCTGTCCGGGAAGACCGGGTCGGCGGCGGTGCGCCGGCGGTAGCCGAACGACACCGGCGCCAGCCCGACCCGGGGGGTGAGCCCGGGCACGGCCTCGCCGAACGGGACGGCGCGGTGGGCGGAGGTCAGCCGGACCTCGGCGCGGACGGCCTGCGCGTACTGCGCGAACGTGCTCTCCTCGCCGGCGTCGGCCGGTGCGTACACCGGCAGCTCGTTGACGAAGAGGCCGATCTCGCCGGGCCGGTCCGGACGGCGGGTGGCGAAGGGGACGGCGACCGGCACCGACTCGCCGCCGTAGCGCCGGAGCAGGCCGTGCAGGGCGGCGAGCAGGAACTCGAAGACGGTGACCCCGCTGTCGCGCGCGGCGTCGGCCAGGGCGGCGCGGCCGGGGCCGTCGAGCCGCCAGGTGACGGCCTCGCCCGGCCCGGCGTCGGTGGTGGCCCGCGGACCGTGGGGCAGGACCGGCTCGGTGGCGGCGGCCCAGCGGGGGCCGTGGAACGCGGCGGCCCGACGGACGAGGTCGGGGTCGGGGCCGGCCGGAGCGCCGTCGGCGACCGCGGCGGCGTCGGCCGTGCCGGGGCCTTCCGAACCGGTGCCGGCGGCCGGGCCGGGCGCCCCGCCGTGCCGGGCGGCGTGCTCGGCGGTGTAGGCGGCGGCGAGGTCGGCGGCCAGCACGTCCTTGGAGTTGCCGTCGAACACCGCGTGGTGGGCCACCACCAGCAGCTCCGCCGCGCCGTCGGGCCGCCGGTGCAGGGTGAAGCGCGCGAGCGGTCCGGTGGCGAGGTCGAACGGGAGGGTGATCTCCTCGGTCAGCCGCTTGGCCAGGCCGTCACGGGTGTCGGCCGTCGTGTCGACGACGGTGAGGGCGGGCGGGCTTGCGGCCGGGACCAGTCGGACCAGGCCGTCCCGCTCCACCAGGGCGGAGGCGAGGGCCGGACGGCGGCCGACGGTGGCGGTGACCGCCCGTTCCAGGGCGCCGGTGTCGACCCGGTCGAAGGAGAACCGCAGCGCGAGGTGGAAGGTCTCCGGCGTGCGGGTCAGCCGGCTGGTCAGCCAGATCCCGTGCTGGGCCGGGGAGGCGGGGCGCCCGGTCGGTGCCGGGGTGTGCGCCGTTCTCGCGGGTTCCTCCGAGGTGGCGACAGGGCCGGGTGCGGCGGGGGAGTCGGACATGGCGTGCTCGATTCGGGAGTCGGAGACGGAGCTGCGTGACACGCGTCCGAGCGGGGCCGCGACGGTGCGGCCCGGGTGGACGGCGCGGCTGCCGAGTGGTGCCCGGCCCGCTCCTCGGACCGGTCGGCAGGCCGCTGTGGCAAGGCCGACCCGACTCCCAGGTTTCCCCCCTGATGCGTCAGGCGGTTCGATCCCCTCCCCCGTCGGAAGATCATTGGCCTGGACCTGCCGAGAGATTTCCACAGACCACATGCCTCGTCAAGGGTTGTCCACGACCTGGCCCGGACAGTCCAACGGTTCGTCAACTACCTTCTGTGACGTGCCAGCTGGGCCGCGCTCCGGGCGGGGTGCGGAGGCCCCTGCGGAGGCGCCCGCGGGCGCCTCCGCAGGGGGTGTCAAGTCGTGTCAAGTTGTCTGTACAGCTCTGGGTTCACTGTCCGTCATCGAAGCGCCATCGAACGGGTCCGTTCCCGTCCATCTCGGGGCCATAGACATAACGGGTCTGGGCCGAACGGAGGCCCAGTGCCCGTGTACAAGGAGTCACCCCCGATGAGTCCGAAGCCCGAACTGTCGCGCCGCACCCTGCTCGGTGGCGCGGCGGCCGCCGCCGTGCTGTCCGCCCTCCCCCTCAGCGTCCGCGAGGCGCTGGCCGCGCCGGCCAAGCCCGGCCGCCTGGCGGACATCCAGCACGTCGTGGTGTTCATGCAGGAGAACCGCGCCTTCGACCACTACTTCGGCACGCTGCCCGGCGTGCGCGGCTTCGGCGACCGGACGGCGGTGCGCGGGGTCAACGGGCGCTCGGTGTTCCACCAGCCCGACCCGAGCCGCAAGGAGGGCCACCTGCTGCCCTTCCCGATGAACGCCGCGCACACCAACGCGTACCAGCAGGGCGCCCCCGCGTTCGGCTTCGTCGACTCGATGAACGCCTGGAACGACGGCCGCGCCGACGGCTCGGTCACCCGCCGCTCCGGCGGCTGGCTCGGCCAGGGCTACTACGAGTCCGCCGACATGCCGTTCTACAACGCGCTCGCCTCGGTGTTCACCACCTGTGACGCCTACTACGCGTCGGTGCAGTGCAACACCAACACCAACCGCGAGCACCTGATGACCGGGACCAGCGGCGGCACCGTACGGGACACCCCGGTGACCGACAACACCGAGATCCCCGGCGGCTACGAGTGGACCACCTACGCCGAGCGGCTGGAGCGGGCCGGCATCAGCTGGAAGACCTACCAGGCGCTGGACAACTTCGACGACAACGCGCTCGCCTGGTTCGCCCCCTTCGTCAAGGCCAAGCCCGGTGAGCCGCTGTACGAGCGCGGCATGCGCGCCGTCGGCGACCCGGCCAAGAAGAGCGACCCGTTCGCGATGGGCGACGCCCTGGTCGAGGCCTTCGCCGCCGACATCCAGGCCGACACGCTGCCGCAGGTCTCGTGGATCGTCGCCCCCGCCGCGCTCTCCGAGCACGCCAACTACGCCCCGCCGAACGGCGAGCACCTGACGGCCCGGCTGCTGGCCGCGCTGGCCGCCAAGCCGGAGGTGTGGGAGAAGACCGTCTTCATCCTCAACTACGACGAGCACGGCGGCTTCTTCGACCACCAGCTGCCCCCCGTCCCGCCGCTGGCCGCCGGCCGCGGCAAGTCCACCGTGTCGGTCGACGGCGAGGTGGTCGTCCGGGTGAGCAAGGGCGGCTCCACCTACCACCGGGTGGTCAGCCAGGAGGGCAAGTACCGGGTGAAGGCGGCCGACGGCTCGCTCGCCTGGTCCGACACGCTGCCCGCCGGGGAGACCCTGGTCTCCGGCCCGTACCCGATGGGCCTCGGCGTCCGGGTGCCGATGATCGTCGTCTCGCCGTGGACCCGTGGCGGCGTGGTGGACTCCACCGTCTACGACCACACCTCGGTGCTGCGCTTCCTGGAGCAGCGCTTCGGCATCCAGGAGCCCAACATCAGCCCCTGGCGCCGGTCGGTCTGCGGCGACCTCACCAACCTCTTCGACTTCTCGGGGCGCGACCCGCGCTGGCCGCAGCTGCCGGACACCAGCGGCAACCGGCAGAAGGTCGTCGACACCGGCAAGCTGCCCGCGCCGACCGTGCCCAACCCGCAGACGTTCCCGCAGCAGCAGCGCGGCACCCGCGCGGCCCGCCCGGCCCCGTACAACCTGCTGGTCAAGCCCCGGCTGAAGGGCGACCAGCTGACCGTCGACTTCGTCAACCAGGGCAAGCAGGGCGCCGTCTTCGCCGTCTACCCCGCCCCCGGTGCCGCGCCGCGCCACTACACGGTCGGCGCGAAGAGCCGCCTCTCCGACGTGTGGACGGTCGGCCAGGACGGCTACGACCTGCGGGTGCACGGCCCCAACGGCGCCTTCTGGCACCTGCGCGGCGACCTCGCCTCCACCTACGAGATCTCGCTCTCCGAGGAGCAGAACGGCAAGGTCCTGGAGGTGGACGTGATCAACCGCTCGCGCACCGCCCAGACCTTCCTGGTCGGCGACCTCGCCTACGGCGACGGGCTGCGCGAGGTCCGGGTCGCGGCCGGCGACGACAAGACCGTCAACGTCAAGGTCGGCCCCGAGGGCTGGTACGACGTGGCGGTGGGCCTGCGCGGCGACGTCTCCTTCCGCCGCCGGATCGCCGGCCGCTTCCCCTGGGACGGCGAGCACCTGTTCACCGACCCGGCGATGGGCCTGACCGACCCGCTGGCGCTGGACGTCGCCCTCAAGGCCGCGTCGACCACCATCGACGAGGCGATCCTGCTGCCCGGCCGCCCGGCCCGGGTCACCGCGCGCTTCACCGCCACCGCCGCGCTGACCTCGATCGAGGCGCAGCCGGTCGTCCCGGCCGGCTGGACGGTCGCCGCCGTCACCGCGCCGCCGGCCGCGCTCGCGGCGGGCGCCACCGCCACCGCGGAGTGGGACGTCACCCCGCCGGCCCAGCTGCCGGACGGTGCCACCCACCGGATCCTGGTCACCGCCCGGGCGCTGGCCGACAACCGGTTCGCCGTCGCCGACGGCGAGATCGCCGCCCGCACCGCGCCGGTGATGGCCGGCCACCTGCTCGGCGAGGACTTCGAGTCGCTGGCCGGCGCGCTCCAGCCGATCTCCGGTGTCCTCGGCTGGACGCCGCAGGCGCCGCAGGGCTGGTCGGTGGTCAACGCGCCGGCGATGCCGCAGGGCACCACCCGGCTCCAGGGCTGGACCTTCCACACCAAGCGCGCCTGGTCCACCCCGGCCGGCCAGGACCGCGGCAACTTCACCCGCGGCCTCGGCATCCTGGCCGTCGCCGACCCGGACGACTGGGACGACACCGGCTCGCCGTCGCGCAAGGGCGTCTTCGACTCCACCCTGGTCTCGCCCGCCGTGCCCGTCCCGGCCGGCACCACGACCCTGCACCTGGCCTTCGACTCGCACTACCGCCAGGAGGCGCCGCAGAAGGCCGCGGTCAGCGCCGTGTTCGACGACGGCTCCGAGGTCCGGCTGGTCCACTACAGCTCGGACGCGACCGGCAACGACAACGCCGGCAAGGACGTCCAGAACACCTTCGTGACCCGGAAGTTCGCCGTCCCGGCGGGCGCCCGCACGGTCACCCTGAAGTTCCGGATGTACGACGCCGGCAACAACTGGTTCTGGGCCGTCGACCACGTCCGTCTCGACACCAAGCCCATCACCGGCTGACCTCTCCCCGCAGGCCGGCTTCCCGGCCGCGGGCCCGACGGCCCGTCCGCACCCCCGCCCCGGGGCGCGGGCGGGCCGTCCGCCGTCGCCGGGCGCTGTCAACAGGCGGAAACCCGTCCCGGGGCGCGGCGGACCGGACCGGAAAGTCACTGTCCGCAGCCGCCCCCTCACCGGTAGGAAAGGGGGGCCGGTGCGGACCGCCCGCACCCGCGAGAGGAGCCGCCTCGTGTCCCGTCTCCGCGCCGCCGCCCTGACCCTCGGCGCCGCCGCCGCCGCGCTCACCCTGACGGCGACCACCGCGCACGCCGCCCCCGGCGACACCCAGGACGTCTGCAACAGCCAGTTCACCCCGAGCGGCTGGGCCGACGTCCAGTGGTGGAACAGCTACGCCTGCGGCCCGGGCTTCAACCCGAACAGCCGAAGGATCATGCAGCTGACCGGCTACCCGATCGGCACCACCGTGAACGTCTGCTCCTCGGCGCTGCCGCCGTCCGGCTGGGTCGAGGTCAGCGCCTTCTACAGCAGCAGCTGCCGCTACTCGGTCACCCCGAGCTTCAACAACAACTCCTGGCAGCTCAAGCGCATCGCCTGACGACCGCCCGCGTGCGAGCGGCGACGGCCCACCGGTGCGGGACCGGTGGGCCGTCGCCTGTCCGGGGCGGACCGGCCCGCGCCGGGCCGCCCCGGGCCGGGTCGGGGGCCGGGTCGGGGCGACGTGGTTGCAGCCCGGACGGCGCGGCGCCGGGGGACACTGCTCCGGACGGGCCGCAGCGGGCTCCGGTCCGTCCGGACGGCCGGCGATCCGACCCGTCCGGGCGGCCCGCCGCTCCGAACCGCCGGGTGGGCCTGCGTGCCGCGCAGCCCGACTCGCCCCTGATCCGCCCCCGAACCGCCCCCGAACCAGCCCCGAGCGCCTCTGTCGCCGACCCGGGAGGTCCCGCCATGAACCAGCGCCTGCTCCGCCTCACCGGCGCCGCCACCGCCGTCTACGGTCTCGCCGTCGCCCGCCGCCCCGCCCTGCTCGCCCGCCCGTCCGGCCTCACCGCGCCGGACGGCTCGGTCCCCGCCGCCGTCGCCGCGTGCGTGCGCCCGCTGGCCTTCCGCGACGCCGCCTGCGGCCTCGCCATGGCGCTGGCGCCGAACGACTCGGCGCTCCGCGCCGCCACGGCCGTCCGGATCGCCTCGGACTTCGGCGACGCCGCCCTGCTCGCCACCGCCCTCCCGACCCGCCGGCACCGCGTGATGGCGGTCGCGGTCTCGGTCGGCTGGGGCGCACTCTCCGTCGCCGGCCTGCTGACGTCCGGCCGGGATCTCTCCATGCGTCAAGTCTCTTGATGATCGAGAGATAGGATGCGGGCTGTCCACCACCCGCCCCTTGTCCGGAGGGCGCCCCGCCATGCCCACTGCCCGTCCCGCCGCCCCGCCGAGCGCGCCGTCCCCCGTCACCCCCGGTGGCCGGCGGCGCCTGCGCCTGCTGGTCCCGCTCGCCCTGCTCGTCGTCTGGCTCGGCCTCGGCGGGGCCTTCGGCTCGTACGCGGGCCGGCTCGGGGAGGTCGCCACCAACGACCGCGCCGCCTTCCTGCCGCGCAGCGCCGAGTCCACCGAGGCCGCGCGCCTCGGCGAGGCGTTCCGCACCACCGACGCGATGCCGGTCGTCATCGTCTGGGAGAGTCGCACCGGCCCCGTCGACGACACCCGCCGCGCCGCCGCCGAGCAGGCCCTCCGGGCCGCCGCGGCCCTGCCCGGAGCCACCGGACGGGTCTCGCCCGCCGTCCCCGCCGAGGACGGCCGAGCCCTCCAGGGCGTCGTCCAGCTGCGCGCCGACCTCGGCCGGGAGACCGCGGACACCGTCCGGGCCGTCCGCGACCTCGCCGCCCGGGTACCCGACACCACCGTCGGCCTGACCGGGCCGGCCGCCATCCTCGCCGACCTGGGCGGAGCCTTCGCCGGCATCGACGGCCTGTTGCTCGGCGTCGCCCTCGGCGTCGTGCTGCTGATCCTGCTCGCCGTCTACCGCAGCGTGCTGCTGCCGCTCCTGGTCATCCTCGGCGCGGTCTTCGCCCTCGGCGTCGCCTGCGCGCTGGTCTACCTGCTCGCCGACCACGACCTGGTCACCGTCGACGGCCAGATCCAGGGCCTGCTGTCGATCCTGGTCATCGGCGCCGCCACCGACTACGGCCTGCTGCTCGCCGCCCGCTTCCGCGAGGAGCTGCACCTGCACGGCGACCGGTTCGCGGCCATGCGCACCGCCTGGCGGCAGTCGGTCGAACCGATCGCCGCCTCCGGTGCCACCGTCGCCCTCGGTCTGCTGGTGCTGCTCCTCTCCGACCTCACGAACAACCGGGCCCTCGGTCCCGTCGGCGCCATCGGCATCGGCTGCGCCGTACTCTCCGCGCTCACCTTCCTGCCCGCCGCGCTGGTGCTGACCGGCCGCGCCGCCTACTGGCCGGCGCGGCCCGCCGCCGACGGCCGGCCACCGGTGCACGCCGTCTGGGGGCGGATCGCGGCGCTGGTCGCCCGCCGCCCGCGCGCCCTGTGGGCGGGCAGCCTCGCCGTCCTCGCCGCACTGGCCGCCTTCGCCCCGGGACTCGACGCGGGCGGCGTCCCGCAGACCGAACTGTTCGTCAAGGCCCAGCCCTCCGTGGCCGGCCAGCGGCTGCTCTCCGCGCACTTCCCCGGCGGCAGCGGGAACCCCGCCGTGGTGATCGCCGCCGCCGACCGGGCCGAGGCGGTCGCCACGGCCGCCGCCGTCCCCGGCGTGGCCGCCGTCCGCACCGTCACCGCCGGCGCCCCCGGCGGCCCGCCGCTGGTGGTGGACGGCCGGGTCCGCCTGGAGGCGACGCTCGGGGACCCGGCCGACAGCGACGAGGCGATCGCCACCGTGCAGCGCCTGCGGCAGGCCGTGCACGCCGTCCCGGGCGCGGACGCGCTGGTCGGCGGGTACACCGCCCAGCAGTACGACACCCGGGTCACCGCCGACCACGACCGCACACTGATCACCCCGGTGGTGCTGCTCTGCGTCCTAGCCGTGCTGGTCCTGCTGCTGCGCTCGCTGCTCGCGCCCGTGCTGCTCGCCGCCACCGTGGGGCTCTCCTACCTGGCGACGCTCGGTGTGAGCGCGGTGGTGTTCCCGCACGTCTTCGGCTTCTCCGCGGTCGACCCGTCGGTGCCGCTCTACGGGTACGTCTTCCTGGTCGCGCTGGGCGTCGACTACAACATCTTCCTGATGACCAGGGTCCGGGAGGAGGCGCTGCGCATCGGCACGAGGGAGGGGGTGCTGCGGGGGCTCACCGCCACCGGCGGGGTGATCACCTCGGCGGGCGTGGTGCTCGCCGCGACCTTCGCCGCGCTGGGGGTGATCCCGCTGGCGTTCCTCGCCCAGATCGCCTTCATCGTGGCCTTCGGCGTGCTGCTGGACACCCTGCTGGTGCGCTCGCTGCTGGTGCCGGCGCTGGTCCGGGACCTCGGCGACCGCGTCTGGTGGCCCGCCCGGATCGGCCGGCCGGCCTCGCGTCCGGCGACGCAGGATCCGACGGTGGAACGGGTCTGACGGCGGGCCCGTCGGGAGGCGGAACCCCCCGGCCGCCCCGGCGCGCGTCCGAGAGCGTGCGCCGGGGCGGCACCGTTAGGCTGAACGGATTGTCACCCCGTACGCCGGGCAACCCCCGTACCGGCTCGTACCCGACCGGAAGAAGAGCCCTTGCCCGAGCAAGAGGAACAGCAGGGGCGGGAGAGGCCGGAGCCCGGCACGGCGCCGACCGGTGACCACCCCTCGGCCGGCGACCGCTCCTCGCCCGGCACCCCGGCGCTCGGCCGGCTGCTCCAGGACCTCGCCTCCGAGATGAACCTGCTCGGCCACGGTTTCGCCGCCGCCAGCGGTCTGCACACCACCGACGTCCAGGCGCTGCTGGCGGTCATGCGGGCCGCGCCCGGGCCGGGCGGCGACCCGGGCGGGATCACCCCCGGGAGGCTCGGCGAGGAACTGGGCCTCAGCTCCGGGGCGGTCACCGCCGTCCTGGACCGGCTGGAGCGGGCCGGGCACGTCCGGCGGACCAGGGACGCCGCCGACCGCCGGCTCGTGGTGGTGCACTACCTGCCGGGCGCGGGACGGATGGCGGCCGAGTGGTTCGCGCCGGTCGCGCGCCGTACCGAGGAGGTACGGGGGGAGTTCACCCCGGACGAGCTGGCCGCCGTGGCGCGCTTCCTCGGGCGGATCACCGGCGAGCTGGAGGAGCTGCGGCACTCGCGCTGAACGGCCCCCGGCCCCCGGGCGGCCCCCGGCCGGGAGGCCGGGGGCCGGACGGCGGGCCGGGATCAGCGCGGAGGGGCGATCCGGGCCCCGCCGTCCAGGACGGCCTCCACGGTGACGGCGCTCCGGGCCGGGCGTTCGACGGCGACGGCGCGGTCCGGCGCCGGCCGGTCGGCCGACCAGTCGGGGCCCTTGACGGCGATCCGGGCGGTCCGGCGGCTTCCGGCGGCCAGCAGGTACTCGGTGCCCTGCGGGGAGCGCCACCACGTCCAGCCGACGGTGTCCTGTTCGAACCGGCTGCACGCCCGGCCGGGCCCGCCGCCGGTCCGCTGCGCCGTCCTGGCCCCGGGCAGCAGGACGGCGGTCGCGGCGCTGCCCTCGCCGTCCCAGCGGTCGGCGCGCAGGCAGACCCAGGCCGCCGTCCCCGCGTTCTGCGGCAGCTGCTGCACGGCGAAGGTCCAGAGGTTGACCTGCCGGACGCCGGGCGTGCCGTCCGGCGCGGCGCACCCGGCGCGCGCCCAGGCCCGGAGCGCGTCCGGGCCGACCGCCTCGCGCGGTGACCCGGCGGGCTGGGTCCGGTCCGGCGGCGGCGTGTAGGTGAGGTGGGCGGGGAGGAGACCGCCGACGTCGGCGAGGAGGAAGGCGTGCTTCTCGGCGATCGCCGGGGAGGAACGCAGTTGGAGCACGGTGGCGCCCTGACAGGTGGCGGTTCCCGGTCCGGCGGCCGGCGGGACGGCGGGGGCGCCGGGCGGTGAGGCCGCCGAGGTACCCGTCGGCCGGGCGGTCGGGGAGACGGCCGGCGCCGTGTCCGGTGCGGACAGCGCCGCGGTCACGCCGTCCGACCGGTCCACCGGGCGGGCGGGGGAGTCGGGCTGGTCGAGCCGGCGGCTGTCGGCCGCCTCGACCCAGGGCGCGAGCAGGTAGCGGGCGGTGGCGCCCCGGCGGCGCAGCACCACCGCCGCCGTGGTGACCGAGGAGCCGTCCGCCCGGGCGAGGTCCAGCCCGCCGCCGCGGCCGTCGGTCCACCGGGCCAGCGTCCGGCCGTCGAACAGCACCACGACGGCGGCGCCGTCGACGGTGCCGGCGAACAGCAGCTGGGGCGGTCCGGCCGGCGGGGCGGCGACGGTGCCCGGTTCCGCCCGGCGCTGCGGGCCCGGCTGGGCCCAGGCGGTGAGCGCCCGGCCGAGCAGGGCGGCGTCGGCGAGGCGGTCACCCCGGACGGGCCAGGCGGAGAGGTCGATCCGGGCGGTGCGCCGCCAGCGGTCCGCGGCCACCCGGACCAGCCGGGCCGGGTCGGTCGTCGCGGCCCCGGCCGGTCCGGCCGCGTCGCCCGCGGGCGGGCCCGGCAGGGCGCGGGCGGCCGGGGCGCGGTCGTCGGCGGGGGCGCCCAGGACGGCCGCCGTGGTGGTGAGCGCCAGTGCCGCGACGGCGAGCACGGCGCCCAGCGTGCGGCGGCGCCGGATCAGGTCGGTGGGCTGGACGCGGACCGCGCACGGGTCGAAGGCGGCCGGCCCCGCCGTGCCCCCGGCGTCCGCGGCGGACCCGTGCTCGGCGAGCAACCGGGCGGCCCGGTCCACGGCCCCGTCGGGGTGGTCGACCCCGGCGCGTTGCAGCACCGCGGCGGCCCGGCCCGGGGCGACCCCCTCGACGGCGAGCAGCGCGAACGCCGCGCGGACGGGCGCCCCGGTCTCGGCGAGGGCCCGGTCGAGTGCCGCGTCCTCCTCGCCGCCGGTCGGCGTGAACAGCCGCAGTCCCCAGACCCGTGGTGCCAGCAGCCGGCCCGCCGGGCGCGGGCGCAGGGCGGCGCGCAGCACCGTCAGCCGGAGGGCGTCGTACAGCGGGTCCCCGCCGTCGGCCGTCCCGTCCTTGGCCGTCCCGCCGTCGACGGGGTCGGCACCGGGCTCGTCGGGGGCATCTGCGGGGTCGACGGGCCGCGTGCGACGGTACGGCAGGGCGTGCTGGACGGCGGTGTGCGCGGCGAGGACCCGGCTGTGCCGGTCCCGGTCGGCCGGCAGGGCGAGGTAGGCGAGCCGGACCAGTCGGCGGTAGTGCCGGACCAGCGCCGCCTCGGCCAGTGCCACCGGTCGAGGGGACGCGCCCGGTCGCCCCTCCCGGGCCGGCTGCGGGTGGCCGTCCGGCTGCGGGTGGGGTCCCGGCCGCACCGGCCTCCCGGGCTGCGGGTCCCGGTCGGGCCGCCGGCTCCCGCTGCGGCCCCCGGTCCCGCCCCGGACGCGGCCCGGTCGCCGGATCCGGTCAGGTCCCGCGGGTTCGTCCGGCCGGGCCGGTCCGCCGGCGTTCCGTCGCAGCAACGTGCCCTCCCGAGCCGTGAGATGGATGGTGGCGGAGGGTCCAACGAGTCGATCATGTGATGGTTGCGCCGATCGGGGGAGCCGTCCGTGCCCGTCCCGCCGGGTGGCGGCTCACCCGCCGTGGCCCTGGGTGCCCTCCAGCTGCGCCCGCTCGGTGATCCGGCGCGCCATGCCGCCGAAGACCACGGCGTGGAACGGCGCCACCGACCACCAGTACGCGTGCCCGGCCAGCCCGTGCGGGTGGAACAGCGCCCGCTGCCGGTAGTGGCTGCCGTCCCCGTCGGGACCGACCGACAGCTCCAGCCAGGCGAGGCCGGGCAGCCGCATCTCGGCCCGCAGCCGCAGCAGCCGGCCCGGTACGAGCTCCTCGACCCGCCAGAAGTCCAGCGAGTCGCCGACCCGCAGCCGGTACGGGTCCCGGCGGCCCCGGCGCAGGCCGACCCCGCCGACCAGCCGGTCCAGCCAGCCGCGCAGTGCCCAGCCCAGGGGGAAGGAGTACCAGCCGTTCTCCCCGCCGATGCCCTCCACCACCCGCCAGAGGGCGGCCGGTCCGGCGTCCACCCGGAGCTCCCGGACGTCCTCGTAGAGGCTCCCGCCCGCCCAGTCCGGGTCGGTGGGCAGCGGGTCGCTGGGCGCCCCGGGCAGGGAGGCGGAGGACCAGCGGGTGACGACCTCCGCGTCCTGGATCCGGCGCAGCGCCAGCCGGACCGCCTCGTCGAACCCGGTGGCGCCGCCGGGAGGGTCCGGCAGGTAGCGGACGAGGTCGTGTTCCGCGCAGACCACCTCGTACCGCAGCGACTCCACCAGCGGGCGGGCGATCCGGTTCGGCACCGGTGTGACCAGGCCGACCCAGTGGCTGGAGAGGCGGGGCGTCAGGACCGGCACGGCGACGATCAGCCGCCGCGGCAGCCCGGCGACGGCGGCGTAGCGCTCCATCATCCGGCGGTAGGTCAGGACCTCCGGGCCGCCGATGTCGAACGCCCGGTTCACCTCGGGGGGCAGCGTGGCCGACCCGGTCAGCAGCCGCAGCACGTCCCGGACGGCGATCGGCTGGATCCGGGTGTCCACCCAGCTGGGGGTGACCATCACCGGCAGCCGTTCGGTGAGGTGACGGAGCATCTCGAACGACGCCGAACCGGAGCCGATGATCACGGCGGCCCGCAGTTCGGCCGTCGGTACGCCGCTCTCCCGCAGCATCCGGCCGACCTCGGCGCGCGAGCGCAGGTGCGGAGAGAGCCGGTCGGGGTCCACCCCGGCGGGGACGAGCCCGCCCAGGTAGACGATCCGCCGCACGCCGGCCCGGGCCGCCGCCTGCCCGAAGGCCCGGGCGGCGTCCCGGTCGGTGGCCTCGAAGCCGGGGCCGGTGCCCAGCGAGTGCACCAGGTAGTACGCGACCTCGACGCCGGCGAAGGCGTCCGCGAGGCTCTCCGGCCGGGTGACGTCCCCGGCGACGGCCTCGACCCGGGCCCGCCAGGGGTGGTCGCGCAGCCGTCCCGGGTCGCGGGCCAGGCAGCGGACGGAGTGCCCGGCGGCGAGCAGTTCCGGTACCAGCCGGCCGCCGATGTAGCCGGTGGCGCCGGTGACCAGGCAGAGCCGGCCGGGTGCGCTCCGGCCGCCGTCGGCGGGGTCGGGGGCCGGGTCGGCGGCGTCGGCGGTGGTCCCGCCGCCGACGGGGCCGGTGCCGCCGGTGGATCGCGGGTCGGCGGGGGTGCTGTCGGCGGCGTTCACGGTGGCTCCCGGGAGGGCGGGGACAGGGGTCAGAAGGCGTACCTGACGCGCAACCAGGGCGCGTGCCGCCCGATGAGCGTTCGCAGCTCGTCGAGCGCGGCGGCCTTGGTCCCGAGGCGGTAGCGGACGTTCAGGTCACCGTTCTGCGACCGCTTGGGCTCCTGGAGGGCGGGGCGCCACAGCACCTCCTCGGCCCGGGGGTGCCAGCCGAGGTTGACCTCGTGGAGCGCGCGGTTGTGGGTCAGCATGATGATCTCCGCCGCCGCCTGCGCCTTGACCGCCGCGGGCAGGGTGTCGTCCATCCGGCGCAGCAGCTCGGCCCAGTCGGCCTGCCAGCCGGCGCGCAGCACGACGGGCGACAGGTTGAAGTGCACCTCGTAGCCGGCCGCGAGGAAGTCGCCGGTCGCCGCGATCCGGTCCGGCACGGGTGCGGCGCGGACGTCGAGCAGCCGCGCGTCGGCCGGGGGCATCACCGAGAAGCGGATCCGGGTCCGGCCGCGCGGGTCCAGGTCGAGCAGCGCGGGGTTGACCCACTTGGTGGCGAACGAGGCCTTGGCGGTCGGCCAGTGCCGGAAGGCGCGGACCAGGTCGGCGGTGTTCTCGCAGAGCAGGGCGTCCACCGCGCAGTCGTTGTTCTCCCCGATGTCGTAGACCCAGGCGGCGGGGTCGCACTGGTTGGGTGCGGGCTTGCGGCCCTGGCGCCGGACGTGCCCGGCGAGGTACCCGATGATCCTGTCGATGTTGGTGAACAGCGTGACCGGGTTGGCGTAGCCCTTGCGGCGGGGGACGTAGCAGTACGCGCAGGCCAGGGCGCAGCCGTTGGCGGAGCTGGGCGCGATCCAGTCGGCCGAACGCCCGTTGGGCCGGGCCGCCAGCGACTTCTTCACCCCGAGCACCAGGACCTCCCGCTTGATCCGGGCCCACCGCTCGACGTTGCCGGCGTTGCCGTGCAGGTGCGGGATCTGCCAGTGCGAGGGCACCTCGATCACCTCGGCCTCCGGGAAGCCGGCCAGCACCTCGCGGCCCCGGACGGAGGCGGCGGCCTCGGGCTC
The DNA here is from genome assembly GCF_036290945.1 of Streptomyces sp. BE303. NCBI lineage: Bacteria > Bacillati > Actinomycetota > Actinomycetes > Kitasatosporales > Streptomycetaceae > Streptomyces > Streptomyces sp. BE303. Next base: position 235,304 of record NZ_JAQYWZ010000959.1, on the reverse strand, counting down.
GGCGTAGACGTAGCGGATGTCGAAGGGCTGGGGCGGCCGGGGCGGCCTGACGGCGGGTGGCACGGGCGGGGACCTCCTGACAGGGTGATGCTGTTCGATCTTCGGAGCCGGCGCCCCCGTGGACGGGTCCGGCCCCGCAGGGTCTGTCCGGTCAGGTCCGCCCGTGCGTTTCGGTCCGCCCGGCGCGGGCCCGTCCGGTGCGGGCCCGTCCGGACGGCCGGTGGCGGGCCGTGGCGGGCCGGACCGCCGTGCGTCCCCTCGGGGCCTGGACGGATCCGCCCGCCGCGTCGCGCCGGGAAGCGGGAAGGCCGTTCCGGAAAGTCGGGGCAATCCACCGGGCACGCGGCCTCGAAGACCCGGTGCCCCAACCGTACGACCGTCCCGGCCGCCCCCGCGCCGCCGGGGCACTGGAGGAACGATGCCGACCAACCGCCCACCGGGCGGCCAGCCCGTCCGTGCCACGCGACCGGGGGTGGCCGCGTGAGCAGCGTCGTGCCCCTGCCGATGCCCGGACGGCGCGGTCCGGACCTCGGGGACCTGGTGGCCCGGACCGCCCGGGGCGACCAGGACGCCTTCTCGGCCCTCTACGACGCCGTGGCCGGCCCGGTCCTGGGCCTGGTCCGCCGGGTGCTGCGGGACGCGGCACAGTCGGAGGAGGTGGCCCAGGAGGTCCTGCTGGAGGTCTGGCGGACGGCCGCCCGCTACCAGCCGGAGCGCGGCGAGGTGATGACCTGGGTGCTGACCATGGCCCACCGGCGCGCCGTGGACCGGGTGCGTGCGGCCCAGGCGGCGGCCGACCGCGACCGGCGGGACGCCGCCCGGTCGCACACGCCCGCCTTCGACGAGGTGGCGGAGCAGGTCGAGAACCGGCTGGAGCGCGAGCTGGTCCGGCGCTGCCTGCGCGCGCTCACCGAACTGCAGCGCGAGGCCGTCACGCTCGCCTACTACCGCGGCCTGTCCTACCGCGAGGTGGCCGACCTGCTCTCCGCCCCGCTCGGCACGGTGAAGACCCGGATGCGGGACGGCCTGATCCGCCTCCGCGACTGCTTGGGGGTGGCGTCATGACGACCGGAGCGGACCTTCACACGCTGACCGGCGCCTACGCGGCGCACGCGCTGCCGGATCCGGAGCGCGAGGCCTTCGAGGAACACCTCGCCCGGTGCGCGTCGTGCGCCCAGGAGGTCGCCGAGTTCGCGACCACCCTGGCGCGTCTCGGCGCGGCCGAGACGGTGACCCCGGCGCCGGAGCTCAAGGCGCGGGTGATGAGCGGCATCGGTTCCGTCCGTCAGGTCCCGCCGCCCGCCCGGGCCGCCGTGGCGCGGCCCGGCCGGGCCGGTCGGGTGCGCCGCCACTGGCCGAAGCTCGCGCTGGCGGCCTCGGTCGCCGTGGCCGCCACGCTCGGCGGGGTCGCCGTCCACCAGCACGACGAGGCGCGGCAGGCCCGGGCACGGGCCGACCGGCTGGTCGAGCAGCAGGCCGCCCTCGGCTCGCTGTTCACCGCGCCGGACGTCCGGACCACCTCGGCGACGGCGGGGACGGGCAAGGCCACCGTGGTCTGGTCGGAGAGCCGAGGCCGGGCCGGGCTGCTGGCGGCCGGCATGCCCGCGCTGCCGCCGGACCGGACGTACGAGCTCTGGTTCGACGACGCGGGCACCATGCGGCCGGCCGGGCTGTTGCCCGCGGGCACCGGCGCGGTGCTGCTCGACGGTCCGATCGCCGGGGCTGCCGGCGTCGGTGTGACGGTCGAACCCGCCGGTGGCTCGCCGCACCCGACCGGGGCCCCGGTCATGCTGCTGCCGTTCGTCTGACGACGGCCCGGGACCGCCGCCGCCCCGTTCGTCCACGAGGGGCGGCGGCCCTTCACCGCCGCCCGGCGGTCCGGTTCGGCTCCGGTCCCCGGCCGGGCCAATCCGGGCGGGCGGCGGCTCCGAAGCACGGGTGAACCCGACGTCCGGCCGGCCCGGACACGACGGGTGAGCCCGAGAGGACACCAGTGCACATGACCGGAGCAGTCACCCGCAGGACGGCCACCGTGGGACCGCCGCGAACCGGCGACCGCCGGCGGATCGCGGTCGTCGGCGCCGGGGTGGCCGGTCTCACCGCGGCGTACGAGCTCGGGCGCGGCGGCGCCCACGTCGAGCTGTTCGACGCGGCCGACCGGCTCGGCGGCCACGCCCACACCCAGCACGTCAAGGCCCTGGACGGCCGGACCGTGCCGCTCGACACCGGCTTCCTGGTGCACAACCGGCGCACCTACCCCGAGCTGACCCGGCTCTTCGCCGAACTCGGCGTCCGCACGCGCGAGAGCGACATGAGCATGTCCGTCAGGTGCGGGGGCTGCGGCCTGGAGTACGCCGGAGCGCGCGGCCCGGCCGGTCTGCTGGCCCAGCCCGGCAGCCTGCTGCGCGGCCGCTACCTGAGGATGCTCGCCGAGATCCCGCTCTTCCACCGCCGGGCCCGCCGCCTGCTCGCCGGCCCGCCCGGCGACGAGCCGACCCTCGCCGAGTTCCTCCACCGGGGCGGCTTCACCGGCTACTTCGCCGCCCACTTCATGCGCCCGCTGGTCTCGTCGGTCTGGTCCTGCGCCCCGGACCTCGCGGGCGACTACCCGGCCCGCTACCTCTTCACCTTCCTCGACAACCACGGCCTGCTCGGCGTCACCGGCTCCCCGACCTGGCGCACCGTCGTCGGCGGCTCGCACACCTACGTCGACCGGATCGCCGAACGCACCGCCGCCGTCCACCGCGGCGCGCCCGTCCGCGCCGTCCACCGCCACCCCGACGGCGTCACCGTCACCACCGAGGACGGACGCCGCACCGAGGCCGACGCCGTGGTCGTCGCCACCCACGCCGACCAGGCGCTGCGCCTGCTCGGCGACCCGACCCCGGCCGAGAGCCGCGTGCTCGGCGCGTTCCGGTACTCCCGCAACCCCACCGTGCTCCACCGCGACGCCGGGCACCTGCCCCGCGCCGTCTGGGCCCGCGCCTCCTGGAACTACCTGACGCCCGACTGCCACGGCCGCTCCGGGACGGCCCGGGTCAGCTACCACCTCAACCGCCTGCTCGGACTCGACACCCCCGAGGACTACCTGGTCACCCTCAACGAGGACCTGCACCAGCCCGTCCCGGAGGCCCTCGTCGTCTCCCGGACGGTCTACGAGCACCCCCTCTACACGACCGAAACCGTCGCCGCCCAGCGCCGGCTGCCCGAGCTCACCACCGCCCGCACCGCCTACGCCGGCGCCTACCACGGCTGGGGATTCCACGAGGACGGCTGCCGCTCCGGACTCGCCGCGGCCCGCGCCCTGCTCGGGGCGGCGGCGCCGTGACCGGGCCCGCCCGCACCCGCCCGGCGGAGCCCCGCCCCGCCGCCGCCGTCCCGCTGCCCGGGCCCTGGGGCGCCGCCCTGTACGAGTGCCGCATCACCCACGTCCGGACCACCCCGCTCCGGCACGCCTTCCACCACCGGACCCGTCTGTGGCTCACCGACCTCGACCACCCGCCCCGGATCCCCGCACCGCTGCGCCCCCTGGCCGCGATCCGCGCCGCCGACCACCCCGGCGACCCCCGGCACGGCCTGCGCCGCACCCTGGACGCCTACCTCGCCGGCCGGGGGATCCACCTCGACGGCGGGCAGGTACTGATGCTCACCCAGGCCCGCTCGCTCGGCCACGTCTTCAACCCCCTCACCGTCTACTGGTGCCGTGACCGGACCGGCCGCCCGGTCTGCACCGTCGCCGAGGTGCGCAACACCTACGGGCAGGCCCACCGCTACCTGCTGCGCCCCGACCAGGACGGCGCCGCGACCGCCGCCAAGGAGTTCCACGTCTCGCCGTTCTTCCCCGTCGACGGCGCCTACCGGCTGCACCTGCCGGAGCCGGACGAACGGCTCCGCCTCACCGTCCACCTCGATCTGCCCGCCGGCCGCGCGTTCACCGCCACCGTGCGGGGCACCCGCGTCCCCGCGACCGCGTGGACGGTCCTGCGCGCCGCCCTCCGGCACCCGCTGGCCACCTACGCGGTCAGCGCGCACATCCGGTTCCAGGGCATCCGGCTGCTGCTGCGGGGACTGCCCGTCCACCCGCGTCCGGACCGCCCCCGGCCGCCCGCCCACCGACCCGACCGACGAGAGGCGCACCTGCCGTGACCGCCCCTGCCCACCCACCCGCCGTCCGGCCCGCGGCCGTCGACCCGCTCCGCTGGCCGGACGTCGCCGCCCGCCCGCACAGCCCGGTGCGAGCCGCCGTCGCCGGCCGGCTGCTCCGCCGGGCCGCCCGGCTGCGCGGCGTGCGCGTCGACCTGCCCGGCGGCCGCCTGCCGGTCCCGGCGCCGCGCGACGCCCCGGTCCTGCGGCTGCACCACCCCGAGGCCTTCCTGCACCGGATCGGTGCCGCCGGGCTGATCGGCTTCGGCGAGTCCTACCAGGCCGGGGAGTGGGACTCGCCCGACCTGGTCCGGCTGCTCACGGCGCTCGCCGCCGACCCCGCCGCCCTGGTCCCGCCCGGCACCGCCCTGCTGCGGCCCCTGGTGTGCCGGCGCCGGCCGGCCCACGACCTCGGCACCGCCGACAACGCGCGGCAGAACGTCCACCGCCACTACGACCTCTCCAACGACCTCTTCGCGCTCTTCCTCGACCCGACCATGACCTACTCCTCGGCGCTCTTCCCCACCGGTCCCGACGGCGCCCCGCACGCCACCCGGCCGGACCTCCCGGCGGCCCAGCACCGGAAGATCGACCGGCTGCTCGACCTGGCGGCCGTCGGGCCGGGCAGCCGGGTCCTGGAGATCGGCACGGGCTGGGGCGAACTGGCCCTGCGCGCCGCCGCCCGCGGCGCCACGGTCGTCAGCCTGACCCTCTCCCGGGAACAGCTGGTGCTCGCCCGCCACCGGATCGCCGCAGCCGGGCTCGCCGACCGGGCCGAGGTGCGGCTGTGCGACTACCGCGAGGCCGAGGGCCGGTACGACGCGGTGGTCAGCGTCGAGATGGTCGAGGCGGTCGGGAGGCGGTTCTGGCCGGACTACTTCCGCGCCCTCGACCGCGCCCTCGTGCCGGGCGGCCGGGCCGCCGTCCAGTCGATCACCATGCCGCACGAGCGGATGACGGCCGCCGCCGACACCTACACCTGGATCCTCAAGTACGTCTTCCCCGGCGGGCTGATCCCCTCGGTCCGGGCCCTGGGCGAGGCGGCGGCCGGCCACAGCAGACTGCTGCTGGCCGACTCCGCGGGCTTCGGCCCGCACTACGCCGAGACGCTGCGGCTCTGGCGCGAGCGGTTCACGGACCGGGCCGCGGAGGTGGCCGACCTCGGCTTCGACGAGGTGTTCCGGCGGACGTGGGAGTTCTACCTGGCCTACTCGGAGGCCGGCTTCCGCAGCGGCTACCTCGACGTGCGGCAGCTGCTCTTCACCCGGCCCGGCGAGGTCCCGCCGCCGCGCCGGGAGGCCGGGGGCGACCGATGAACGCGGCGGCCTCCCAGGGCGCCGCCGGCCTCGGGGACCTGTCGGCCTTCGCGGTCGGTACCGCCGGCGCGGCCGGTGCGGCGCTCGCGGTCATGGCCGTCGCCGCCGCGGTCGGGATCCGGACCGGCCGGCACCGCGTGGTGGACGTCGCCTGGGGCCTCGCCTTCACCGCCGTCGCCCTCACCTGCTTCGGCCTCTCGGCCGGCCACGGCGATCCGGTACGGCGGGCTCTGGCGGCCGGACTCACCACCGTCTGGGGCGTCCGGCTGGCCGTCCACCTCGCGCGCCGCGCCCGTGGCGCACCGGAGGACCCGCGCTACGAGCGGATGCTCGGCCGGGTCCCGGCCGAGCGCCGCACCGGCTACGCGCTGCGCAAGGTCTACCTCCTCCAGGCGGCCCTGGTCTGGTTCGTCTCGTTGCCGGTGCAGGCGGCCGGGTACCTCCCGGGACCACCCGGGCCGGTGGTCTGGGCCGGCGCCGCCCTGTGGGCGGTCGGCCTGGCCTTCGAGGCGGTCGGCGACCACCAGCTCGCCCGGTTCCGCGCGGACCCCGCCAACCGCGGCCGGATCATGGACCGGGGACTGTGGGGCTGGACGAGGCACCCGAACTACTTCGGCGACGCGTGCGTCTGGTGGGGCCTGTTCCTGCTCGGCGCCGACACGGCCGTCGGCTGGGCGTTCACGGGCAGCCCGCTGCTGATGACCTGGCTGCTGGCCTACGGCAGCGGGCGGCCGATGCTGGAGCGCCAGCTCGGCGCCTCGAAGCCGGGCTGGGCCGCGTACGCCGCCCGGACCAGCTCCTTCCTGCCGCGCCCGCCGCGGCGGACCCGCCCGACCGGACCGGCGCGCTGACGGATCCGGGCCGGAAGCAGGCCCCGCTTCCGGCCCGTTCGGGGTACGTTCGATGGCAGGGCCATTGGTCCCCGGCTGTCAGCCCCTTGGCCCCTGGCGGTTCCCCCGCCCGGGGGAGATGCTCCAGGTGTACCGGCCGGACGTCCGGCTGTCCGGCCGAACGACGCTCGTGGACGAGGTGAACCGGCGTGCACCACGCCAACGTCGCATCAGTGATGACCACCCCCGTGGTCCGGATCGCCCCCGAGACCGGCTTCCGGGAGATCGTCGCGCTGCTGACCGAGTACGACATCACCGGTGTGCCGGTGGTGGACGGGGACGGCCGGCCGCTCGGCATCGTCTCCGAGGCGGACCTGCTGCTCACCCTGGCCGCGCAGGAGGACCAGGGCAGCCTGCTGCCGCCCCCCGAGTTCTCCCGCACCGGTCCCGGCGGCGCGGTGACGGCCGTCGACCTGATGACCGGCCCCGCCGTCTGCACGACCCCCGACACCAGCGTGGTCGCGGCGGCCCGGCTGATGAGCCGGCACGGGGTGAAGCGCCTGCCGGTGCTGGACGAGGACGGCCGGGTCTTCGGGATGGTCAGCCGGGGCGACCTGCTCCGGGTCTTCCTGCGGGAGGACCGGGTGATCCGCCGGGAGATCGTCGAGGAGGTGCTGGGCGTGGTCGAGGGCGTCAGCCCGGCCGAGGTCGGCATCGAGGTGGACCAGGGCCGGGTGGTGCTCAGCGGCACCGTGCCGGAGCCCCACCTCATCCCGATCGTGCTGAACCTGTGCCGCTCGGTCGACGGCGTCGTCTCGGTCACCGACCGGTTGAGCGCCGAGACCTTCGGCGGCGAGCCGGCGAACGGTGAATCCGCCGGGGACGAGCCCTCCGGGGAGCCGCCGGTCGGCGACGGGCCCTTCGGTGGCGGATCCGTGTCCGCCGGTAGGGGCGTGCGCGGTGGCAACGCGCGCGGTAGTGGTGCGCCCACGCCCGTCGGCTGATCCCGTGCGCCGGCGCACCCGGCCCGCCCCGCCCCGACCGGGGGGCGCCAGGTCTGGACCCGGAGCCTCCGGTTCGCATACTGCGCTTCGTGCCGGGTAAATCACTCTCCGTGTGCGGCGGTATCCGGCCGCCGCGCCGCCGGGGCACCGGGGAGGCAACCGTGGCCGTCGTGTTCGACGCCGACTTCACATCGACCAGCCAGTGGATCGCGGGCCGCAGCAGCGCCTATCCCCGGATGGGGCCGACCAACCGGGGCGATCACAAACTCGACTTCCTCAGCCGCGCCCACTGCCCCGGAGGGGTGTTCGCCGCCACCCGGCGGCACGGCGGTGACCTGTGGACCTGCAACCTGCTGACCACCGAGGGGAGCCCGGAGGGTTTCCAGGCCCGCACCGGTGACACCCTCACCGCGCGGGTCACCCTGCCCGTCGAGCTGGGCGCCTGGCCCGCGATCTGGACCTGGCGGGAGGGTGGCAGCGAGGTGGACGTCTTCGAGTACCACCCGAACCACCCCGACCTGCTGGAGATCTCCAACCACGTCCGGGGCGGGTACCGGTACTGGCACGGCGCCGACGCCGGGATAGCCCCCGGCGCGACCTTCGACCTGCGGACCGTCTTCGGCGCTCACTCGGTGGACTGGTTCGTCGACGGCACGCTCATCCACGCCGACCGGCGCGGTGTCGGGCCGAACTGGCACGCCTTCCTGATCGTCAACCTCTCGGTCGCGGACGGGACCTACCACGACCGGCCGCCGGTCCTCGGGCCGGACCGGCTCAGCTGGGTCTGCCACAGCCTCCGCGTCGAGCGCTGAGCGGCGAGGCGGTGAAGCGGCGGGTGTCGAGCCGTGCCGCGAGCCGTCGGGCTGTGCCGCGAGGCGTCGGGAGGCGTCGTCCGCGGGTCAGGACTCGGGCGGGAACATCGCCGTGATCAGGCCGCGCGGGCCCGAGCGCTGGAACCAGACCACCCGGCGGTACGGGCCGATGTACGCCGGGTACGCGACGTACAGATCGTCCCGCGGGGCTCCCTCGTTGCCGGGCGCGAGCGCGGCGTCGACCGCGTCGGCGGCGATGGTGCGCAGCAGTGCGTGCGCCGTCGGGGCGGCCGCGGCGGGCGCGATGGCGAGGGCGGTGAGTTCGAACCAGAGCGCGGTGGAGACGTAGCTGACGGGGGAGTGGCGCAGGGTCGGGTGCGGCTGCGGGTCCTGGTAGCGGAGCAGCACCCCGGCCGCGACCTGGCGCTCGCGGTCGTCGGCCGGTGGGTGGTGGTTCATGGGTTGCCACGCTACCCCTCCGGGCCCGGGCGGGCAGCGCCCCGGCGGTGGCGGTGGCGGTGGGTGACGGGTGCCGGCATGCCGACGGGCCCGCCGCACTCGCGTGCGGCGGGCCCGTCCCGTTCCCTGCGTCCCGTTCCCCGCGTCACCGCGTTTCGCGGCGGTGTGCCCCGGGGGCTGCGGCGCCTCTGGGTGTCGGCGCTCCGGGGCCCCGTTGCGGAGGCCCCGCCCGGCTACTCGACGACGAGCTCGACCGGGATGTTGCCGCGGGTGGCGCGGGAGTAGGGGCAGACCTCGTGCGCCTGCTTCACCAGCAGCTCGCCGGTCTCGCCCGCCAGCGAGTCGGGCAGCTCGACCCGGAGGACCACCGAGAGGCCGAACCCGGCGCCGTCCTTGCCGATGGAGACCTCGGCCGTCACCGAGACCTCGCCGGTGTCGACCCGCGACTGCCGGCCGACCAGGCCCAGCGCGCTCGCGAAGCAGGCGGCGTAGCCGGCGGCGAACAGCTGCTCCGGGTTGGTGCCCTCGCCGTTGCCGCCGAGCGCGGGCGGCATCGCCAGGGCGAGGTCCAGCCGGCCGTCGGAGCTGACGGTGCGGCCCTCCCGGCCGTTCGCGGTGGCGGCTGCGGTGTAGAGCGCGTCCATGGTCCGTTCCTTCCGTCCTGCTGTGGTCGGTGTCTTAGGTGTCCCGGTGTCGGGTCGGCTGCCGTTTCCGGGCGTCCCGACGAGGACAAGTAGAGCACGCAATTAAGTTGCGCACAACTCAATGGCGTGGGAGGCATCGCTACCATGGAGACATGACCACGCTCCCCGACCGGCCGGACGCCGAGTTGCTCCGCCTCGACCAGCAGATCTGCTTCTCGCTGAACGCGGCCTCGCGCGCCTTCGGCGGCGTCTACCGGGTGCTGCTCAAGGACCTCGGGCTCACCTACCCGCAGTACCTGGTCATGCTCGTCCTCTGGGAACAGGGCGAGCTGCCCGTCAAACGGATCGGCGAGCGCCTCCGGCTGGACTCGGGCACCCTGTCCCCGCTCCTCAAGCGGCTGGAGGCGGCCGGCCTGGTGCGCCGCGAGCGCAGCCCGGAGGACGAGCGATCGGTCACCGTCAGCCTCACCGAGGACGGCGCCGCCCTGCGCGAGCGGGCCGGTCAGGTGCCGCGCCGCCTCCTCACCGCGACCGGCCTTCCGGTCGACGACCTCGCCGAACTCCGGGCCCTGCTCGACCGGGTCACCGTCGCCCTCGACGCGGCCGTCCCCGACCTGACCGAGGGGTGACCGAGGGCTGACCGGCACCGACGTCCGGCAGCGACGTCCGACCGGCCACCGCAGTCCGGCCGGGCTGCGGCGGCCGGTCGCCGCAGCCGGGCGCGGGCGCACGGCAGCGGTCCCCGGCCGGGGGGTGTCGGCCGGGGACCGCGGTCGGTGGGGACCCGTCAGGAGGCGGGCATCAGGACGGTGTCCACGATGTAGACCGTCGCGTTGGCGGTCTGCACGTCACCGCAGAGGACCTTGGCCGCGCCGTTGACGGTGAACTCCGGGACGGCGCCGGTCACCGTGACGTCGTGGGTCTCCAGGGTCTTGTGGCCGCCGGTCAGCGCGGTGGGGGCGAGGCGCTGCGGGACCACGTGGTACGTGAGGATCTTGGTGAGCTTCTCCTTGTCGGCGAGGACGGCGTCGAGGTCCTTCTTCGGGAGCTTGGCGAAGGCGTCGTTGGTCGGCGCGAACACGGTGATGTTCTTCGCCGAGTTGAGCGTGTCGACCAGGCCGGCCTGCTTCACCGCCGTGACGAGCGTGGACAGCAGCGGGTTGTTGGAGGCGGCGGTCGCGACCGGGTCCTGTGCCATCCCGTCGAAGGAGCCGGCGCCGTCCTTCGGCACGGCGGAACACGCGGCACCGAACGGCCGGCCGGCCGCCGCCTGGACGGCCGGGGATCCCATCCCCGGGTCGGGGCTGGTGGCGGCGGACGTGGAGCCGGCGGCGGTCGTCGCGGGCGCGGCGGACTTGGCCGTGTCGGACGCCTTGGTGCCGTCGTCGCTGCCGCAGGCGGAGAGGGCCGCGGCGAGGAGGCCGGCGGCGAGCAGGGCGGTGACGGGCTTGCGGCTCAGGATCGGGTTCATCGGACGGACTTTCTGTGAGGTGTGCCGGCCGGTTGCCGGCGACGGTCGAGGTGGTCCCGCAGGGGACCGGGGTTGGGACGGTGGGGGTCGGGTGGGGCCGCCGTTCGGGCGGCCGGGGAGTGGTTCAGACGACGGTGACGACCGTGCTGTGCCAGCCGGTCGCCCCCGACGGGTAGGGCGGTCGGCGGGCCTCGTCCTGGACGGCGCCGGCGGCGTCGGTGGCGCGCACCTCCAGGCGGTGCGTGCCGGGCGCGGCGCCCGTCCAGCGCAGGCTCCACTGCCGCCACACGTCGGGACCGGCGTCGACGGCGAGTGACGCCTGCCGCCACGGGCCACCGTCGACGCGGACCTCCACGGCGGCGACGCCCCGGTGGGTGGCCCAGGCGGTGCCGGCGACCGTGACGTCCCCGGCCGGGACGCGGGCGAAGGCGGCGGGAACGTCGATCCGCGAGGCCGTGCGCACCTCGCCGGTGCGGTCCCAGCCGCGCCGCACCCAGTACGGGTCGTGGGCGGCGAAGGTGGTGACCTCCAGGTCGACCAGCCACTTGGTGGCCGAGGCGTAGCCGTAGAAGCCCGGCACCACCGTCCGGCAGGGGAAGCCGTGCTCGACGGGCAGCGGCTCGCCGTCCATCGCGACCGCCAGCAGCGCCGTGCGGCCGTCCAGCACCGGGTCCAGCGGGGTGCCGATGGTCATGCCGTCCTTCGAGGTGCCCAGCAGCTGGTCCGCCCCGGCGCGCACACCGGCCCGGCGGAGGAGGCCGGGCAGGGAGGCGCCGAGCCAGCGGGTGGTGCCGACGTACGGGCCGCCCACCTCGTTGGAGACGCAGGACAGCGTGTGGTCGAACTCGTCCAGAGGCAGCGCGAGCAGGTCGTCGAAGTCGAGGAGAAGCGGTCGGTCGACGAGGCCGTGGATGCGCAGGGCCCAGTCGCGCGGGTCGATCCGGGGCAGTGCGAGCGCCGTGTCGACGCGGTAGAAGTCGGCGGTCCCGGTCCGGAAGCCCGGCATTCCGGGGAGCCGGAGGTCGGCGCCGGCCGGGAGCGGCGGCGCGGGGCGGGCCGGTGCCGGGAGCCGGACCGCGCGGCGGGCGGTGGTGACGTCGTTGCGGCGGTCGGACAGCGTCCGGCCCCCGGTTGCGAGTCCTGCGGAGACGGCGATCACGGCGCCGGCGGCGAGGACGGTCCGGCGGGCGGGTGGTGCGGGGTCGGGTCCGGCGGCCGTGGCGGTGTCGCGTGCCCGGTCGGGGCCGTGGCCGTCCGCCCTCTCCCGGTCCGTGTCCTGATCGGGGTCCGGTTCGGAGTCCTGCTCGGCGCCGGACCCCTCACGCGCCGTGCCGGTCCCTTCTCCGCCCCGCTCGCCGCCGCGTCCGTCGGTCCGTCCGTCGTCCGCTGCGTCTCCGCCGTCGCCTGCCCGGCCCTGTCCGTCGCCGGCCCGCGCTTGCGGGACGGACCGGACCGGCGGGGCGGGCCTGCGACGCAGGAGCGCGAGGAGTACGGCGGCCCCGGCCAGTGCGGCGGCCGACGACGGTAGCACGTCGGCGGGTCCGGCGTCCGGCCGGGCGAGTGCCGCCCAGACCCCCAGGGCGCCGAAGCCGACCGGAAGGAGGATGCCGAGGGCGCGGCGGCGGGCCGCGACCGGTCCGAGTGCGGCGGCGAGCACGGCGAGCACGGTGAGGATCCCGGACAGCAGCACCGTCTTGTCGGCGGTGCCGAAGGACCGCACCGCCCACTCCTTGACCGCCGTGGGGGCGAGGTCGATGGCGGTGGAGCCGATCGCGAGCACGGGCGCCGCCGCCGGCCGGCCGAACGCGGCCACGGCCTCGCCGACCCCGACGGCGGCGGCTGCGGCGGCGAGGCCGCACAGCATCGGAACCGCTGTCCGGCCGGGGCCGCGGGTGCTTCCCTCCGCTCCGCCGGGCGCTCCGCCGTGCACCGCGTCGCGCGCCTCGCCGCTCGCGTCGCGGTCGCGGCCCGGCGGCCGGATCCCTCGGGTGCTCGTCGTGTTGCTCACACCGCGCATTCGGCCCAGCCGCCGTGGCGGATGGGTGAGATCGGCACACTCACCCGATCGGGTGAATCGGGACCTCTGGAGCGACCCCCGGGAACTCTGCGGCCCCAGGGGCCTCCTGAGGCTCCTACAGCTTCTTGGCGCTGTGTGCCGGGCGGCTTCCGCTTCCGTCGGAGGCGCCGTTCAGGCATAATAAACGAACGTTCATTTACTAATGGTGGAGGTGGCCGGTGGCCGGTCGACCGAGAGGCGTCGACGACGCGGTGATCCTGCGTGCGGCGGTGGAGGTGATGGGCCGGGTCGGCCCCGCCGGGCTGACCCTGGCGGCCGTCGCGGGCGAGGTCGGGCTGGTGCCGGCCACCCTCGTCCAACGGTTCGGCTCCAAGCGCGGCCTGCTGGTCGCGCTGGCCGAGCACTCCGTCCGGGAGGCGGAGGCGCGCTACGGCGAACTGTCGGCCGAGCACACCTCACCGCTGGCCGCGCTGACGGCGCTGGCCGTGGACTCGACGGCCGCCATGGAGACGCCGGACGGCTACGCCAACCACCTGGCGTTCCTCTGTGCGGACCTCACCGACCCGACGCTCCGCGAGCACGCCCTGGCCGTCCACCGGAAGCAGCGCGAGGCGCTGGAGAGGCTCCTGGCCGAGGCCGTCGCCGCGGGCGAACTGCGCGCGGGGACCGACCCGGCGGCGATGGCCGGATCCGTCCAGGCGGTCGCCGCCGGCGCCGGACTGGCCTGGGCCCTGGACCGCGAAGGCACGCTGCCGCAGCGGATCGAACGGGAGATCGACACCCTGCTGTCGCCCCGCACGCCGTCGTGGGGCGGCACCGAGACGGAGGGATCATGACGCACGACACGCAGCCGCTCGCGGGGAAGGTCGCCCTGGTCGCCGGAGGCACCCGGGGCGGCGGGCGGGGGATCGCCGTCGAACTGGGAGCGGCCGGGGCCACGGTCTACGTCACCGGGCGGTCCAGCTCTGCCGGACGGTCCGAGCTGGACCGCCCGGAGACCATCGAGGAGACCGCCCGCCGGGTCACCGAGGCCGGCGGCACCGGGATCCCGGTCCGCACCGACCACAGCCGCCCCGAGGAGGTCCGGGCCCTGGTCGACCGGATCGCCGCCGAGCAGGAGGGTCGGCTCGACCTGCTCGTCAACTCCGTCTGGGGCGGCGATCCACTGACCGACTGGCAGCACCCGCTGTGGGAGCAGGACCTGGACACCGGCCTGCGGCTGGTCCGGCAGGCCGTGGAGACCCACGTCATCACCAGCCGGTACGCGCTCCCGCTGATGGTGGCGCGCGGCAGCGGCCTGGTCGTGGAGGTCACCGACGGCAACACCGCCCGCTACCGCGGCTCGTTCTTCTACGACCTCGCCAAGTCGTCGGTGATCCGGCTCGCCGTCGCCCAGGCGGCCGAGCTGAAGCCGCACGGGGTCGCAGCGGTCGCCCTCACCCCCGGCTTCCTCCGCTCGGAGGCGATGCTGGAGCACTTCGGCGTCCGCGAGGAGAACTGGCGCGACGGGGCCGCCGCCGACCCGGACTTCGCCCACTCCGAGACCCCCGCCTACCTGGGCCGGGCCGTCGTCGCGCTGGCCGCCGATCCGCACGTGATGGCCAGGACCGGCCGTGCCCTGGCCACTTGGGGCCTCTACCGGGAGTACGGGTTCACCGACGCCGACGGGACCACGCCGGACTTCGCCGCCCACTGGGCCGACGCCCTGGAGGCGGAGCACGGCCCGCTCGGCGAGCCGCTGTAGCGCCGGGCGCAGGCGGCGGCGGGGCGCCGGACATCCGGCGCCCCGCCCCCGGCCCGCTTCACCGGGCGGCGTCCCGCCCGTTCACCTCGGCCCGCCCTGCGTCGGCCCGCCCTGCGTCGGCCCGCTTCACGTCCGCTCGTTCACGCAGAGGATGTTTCCTTCGCTGTCCTTGAACCAGGCGGCGCGCATGCCGTCGGCCTCCACCACGCCGTCGACCGTCTTCAGCCCCGGCAGGTCGTACTCCTCGAACGTGACGCCGCGGCTGCGCAGCGTCGACATCTCGGCATCGAGGTCCGCGACCTTGAAACTGGCCAGGGTGTGCGCGGCCTGCCCGGCGGTCGGGGTCTCGTAGAGGCCGAACTCCGTGCCGCCGCACTCGAATGTGACGTCGTGCGAGCCTTCCTCGCTGAGCTTCACACCGAGGGTTTCGGTGTAGTAGCGCTTCGCCCGGTCCAGGTCGGCCGCCGGGATGATGGGGATCAGCGGTGCGTTTCCAAGCATGTCCATCGCCTCCTACTACCACCAGGCTAGTTCTCCGACCCGGCACGGCCACCTGGTGGTGCGGCGAGGGTCCCGGCCGCCCCGGCACCGTGGACGTCCGGCCCCTGCCTCCGCCCCTGCCTCCGCCCCTGCCTCCGCCCCTGCCTCCGCCCCTGCCTCCGCCCCTGCCTCCGCCCCTGCCTCCGCCCTCGGCTTCGGCCCGGCCGTGACCCCGGGGCGCGAGCGGTCGACGACCGCCGGTCACGATGCGCCGAGACGCCAGAGGGAGGTCACCTCGGCGGCGCGGGCGGCCCGGAGCGGGTCGCTCGGCCGGGTGCCGTCGGAGCCCCGGGTGGTCCCGGCGGGCTCGGTGGCCCCGGCGGGCCAGGAGGGTTCGGCGGCGCGGGCGGCCTCGACGGCCCGGCGGTGGCGGGGGCGGGTGTCGAGACGGCCGAGGACACGCAGACCGGCCTTGGTGAACGCCGCGTTCAACTCGTCACGGGAGCGCAGGCCCAGGTGCTCGGCGAGGTCGGAGAGGATCAGCCAGCCCTCCCCGCCGGGTACGAGCCGGTCCGCCAGGCCGTCGAGGAATCCGGTCAGCATGCGCCCGTCGGGATCGTAGACACCCTGGTCGAGGGGAGAGCTCTGCCGGGCGGGCAGCCAGGGCGGGTTGCAGACCACCAGGCCGGCCCGTTCACCGCCGGGTGGGTAGAGGCCGGTGCCGACCGGCCGGACGCGGTCGGCGAGCCCGAGCCGGTGCGCGTTGTCGAACGCGCAGGCGAGCGCGCGCGGGTTGACGTCGGTGGCGAGCACCCGGCCGATCCCGCGCCGGGCCAGCACGGCCGCCAGGACCCCGCTGCCGGTACCGAGGTCGAACGCCGTGCCGTGACCGGGGCCCGCAGCACGGACGGCGGAGGGCAGCGGAGCACGGGCGACCAGGTCGACGTACTCGCCGCGGACGGGGGAGAACACGCCGTAGTGCGGGTGGATGCGTGCGCCGAGCGCGGGCACGTCCACGCCCCGCTCGCGCCACTGCTGCGCGCCGAGGACGCCGAGCAGCTCGCGCAGCGCGACGACCCTGGGTCCGTCCGGCGGGCCGTAGGCCTCGCGGCAGGCCCTGCGCACATCCGGCGCGCGTCGCAGACGGAGTGAGTGATCGGCTTCCAGCAGCACCAGGAGCGAGCCGGCCACCCGGGCGGTCCGGGCGCGTTCCTCCCGGTGGAGCCGGAAGGCCTCGGCCGCGGTGGTCGGCGCCCTACCGCCGGGCACCTGCGGGCGGTGCGGGTCGGCGCCGGCCCGGCGAGCCAGGGCGGAACACAGCTGGCGGGCCCCGTGGTAGTCGCCCTGCCAGAGCACGGCGGTACCGCGCACCGCCCACGCGTGGGCGGCGTCGGCCCGCAGCCGGTCGTCGGCGACGATCACTCCGCCGGGCGGCGGCGCACCGTTCTCGGAATGCCAACGGGCGGGCAGGGCGGGAAGGGCGGCGCCGGTGATGACGCCGGGGGTGTCGGTCCGGTCGAGCTCGGACACCGGTACTCCTCGTGGTCGAACGTGCGGATGGGCACGAAGAGCACTTCGACGAGGAGGGGGAGCTGACAGCAGGTCAGGACGGGCGCGGCTCCCCGGTCGAAGTGCGGACCGTGGAGTCGCCGAGCACCATGCCGGGCACCGCGCAGCCTGTCAT
The DNA here is from genome assembly GCF_036290945.1 of Streptomyces sp. BE303. Taxonomy (NCBI): domain Bacteria; kingdom Bacillati; phylum Actinomycetota; class Actinomycetes; order Kitasatosporales; family Streptomycetaceae; genus Streptomyces; species Streptomyces sp. BE303. Next base: position 218,700 of record NZ_JAQYWZ010000959.1, on the reverse strand, counting down.
GAGCAGCCCTTTCCGGAAACGGGTGGATCCCGCCGTGGGTGGGCGGAACGCGGCGAGGGTGTCACGTCGTCGGGCTGCTCCGCAAACGAATTGCCACCCGCCGTACCGGACACGCAGGCGCTCTCCGTCCGCCAGCCGGCCCTCGGGCGGCCGGGTGGAGGGGGCGCGGGGAGGAGAGACACGGTGCTCCACCTCCCCGCGCCCGTTCACCCGTCACGGTCGGCCACGCCCGTCATCCGGCGGTGAGGAAGTCGGCGACCAGGGCGGCGAAGTCCTCGGGCGAGAGGACGCGGATGCCGAGCTCCTCGGCCTTGGCCAGCTTGGAGCCGGCCTTCCCTCCGGCGACCAGCAGCGTGGTGCGCTTGGACACGGACGAGGACGCCTTGCCTCCCGCCCGTTCGATCAACTCGTTCATCTCGTTCCGGGACAGCGCGGCGAGGGGCCCGGTCATGCTTCCCGTCACGACGACGGCCTCGCCCGCCAGCGGTCCTTCGCCCTGCGTCCCCTCCGTTCCCTCCGTCTCCGCCGTGGCCACGGCGGCCCGCACCGGCTCGGTCGTCGCGGTGCCGACGTTCTGCGCGATCAGCTTGTCCAGGACGGGCGCGAGTTCGACGAGCTCGGCGACGATCACCCGGGCCTTCTCCGGGCCGATGCCGTCGACGGTGGCCAGGGTCTCGGCGTCCGCACTGCGGATGGCGGCCATCGACCCGAAGTGGGCGGCGATGCGCCGGGACATGGTGCGTCCGGTGCCTCTCACTCCCAGGGCGCAGAAGACGCGGTTGAGCGGGCGGGCCCGGGCGGTCTCGATGGCGGCGAGGAGGTTGTCGGTGCTGGTGTCGCCCATGCGTTCCAGACCGAGGAACTGCTCGCGGGTCAGGGCGAACAGGTCCGCCACGTCGGTGACGAGCCCGGCTTCGACGAGCTGGACGGCGCGGGTGCCGCCGAGGCCCTCGATGTCCAGCTGGTCACGGCCTGCGGCGTAGCGGATCGAGGCGACCGCCTGGCAGTTGCGGCCGCGTGCGCAGCGCCAGCGCTGCTCGGTGGTGTCGATCGCGTCGCCGCAGCGCGGGCAGCTCTCCGGGAAGACGATCGGCTTCTCGTCTCCCGTGCGCTCGTCCACCAGCGGCGCCTCGACGCGCGGAATGACGTCGCCCGCGCGGTAGACGAAGACGCGGTCGCCGATCATCAGGTCGCGGCGGGTGATGTCGGCGGGGTTGTGGAGGGTCGCGTAGGTGACGGTGACGCCGTCGATGACGACGGGTTCGAGAACGGCGCGCGGGGCGATGATGCCGGTGCGGCCGACGTTCCACTCGACCTCCAGCAGACGCGTGACGCTGTGCTGGGCGGGGAGTTTGCGGGCGATCGCCCAGCGCGGGGCGCGCGAGCCGGAACCGGCCAGGGCCCGGTCGGCGGGGGAGTCGGCCTTGACCACGATGCCGTCGATGCCGAACGGCAGGGCGGCGCGCAGGGCGGCGATCTCCTCGACGCGCCGCTGGACCTCCTCGATCGTGGCACAGCGGGCGGGGCCGACGGCGGTGGAGGCCGCGGTGTTGGCGCCGAGGGCCGCCAGTCGCTCCAGGAGGGCGCTGTGGGTGAGCTCCTCGCCGAGGCCGGGGCCGAGGGCGTCGTAGGCGAAGAAGGTCAGCTCGACGCGGTAGGGGCGGTCCTTGGCCCGCAGGGTGCCCGCGGCGCCGTTGCGGGGGTTGGCGAACGGCGTCGCGCCGTGTGCGGTCCGGACCGTGTTGGCGTGCTCGAACTGCTCGGCGGTGAGCAGGACCTCACCGCGCAGTTCGACGTCGACGGGGGCCGCGAGTTCGGCGGGCAGACCGAGGATCGCGCCGGCGGCATGGGAGATGTCCTCCCCGGCGAGGCCGTCTCCACGGGTGAGGATCCGGTGCAGGCGGCCGGCGCGGTAGCGGGCGGCCACCGCGAGCCCGTCCAGCTTGGGCTCCACGCACCAGCCGTCGACGGGGTGGCCGAGGCGGCGCTCCAGCCCGGCCGCCCAGTCCGCGAGTTCCTCCGCGGTGAAGACGTTGTCGAGGGACAGCATCGGCACGCTGTGCGGGACGTCGCCGCCGACCGCGCCGCCGGCGACCTTCCCGGTGGGGGACTCCGGCAGGGCCTGGTCGGGGTGTGCGTCCTCGAACGCGGCGACGGCGCGGAGCAGTGCGTCGTACTCGTCGTCGCCGAGCGGTGTCGAGCCGTCCGTGTAGTACGCGGCGGAGGCCTGGAGGGCCGTCCGGACGGCGGTGGCGTAGTCGGCGGGGGAGAGCACTGCGTCTGTCATGTGGCCATCCTGACCTGTGCCACTGACATCTCCGGTCGGCGCCGCGGACGGCCGTCCGCGCCGTCGGGGCGGGCCGGCGCAGTGCCCGGGACGGTGGCCGGGACAGCGGCCGAGGGGGCGTCCGAGGAGGCCCGGAAAATTCCTCGCAACCGACCTGCAACCCGGGGCGCCGCCACACGTCTGTACGGATGAGAGGCGGGAAGCCGCCTCGGTGAGGGTTCGGGCCGAGCGCGGGCCCGCACCCGAAGCACCGCCACCCGGGGCCGGCCGGCGCAGCCGCGCACCCGTGGAACACCCACCCGCACCGCCGATCGCTGCTGACGCCTGCCCGCAGCCGGAAACCAGAGGACCCTGCCATGCTCTCCGCCGTCCGTCTCCCGCACCGCCTGCGCCGCTCCGTCGTGCGCACCGCCACCGCCGTCGTCCTGGGAACCGTCCTGGCCGCCGGGCCGGTCCTGCTGTCGGCGCCCGCGGCGTCCGCCGACGCGCCGCCGTCGGCCGTCCTCACCGTTCAGCCCCCGGCCTCGGTCGGCTTCGCCGGCCAGCCGGTCGAGTTCACCGAGACCGTCACCAACACGGGCACCGAGACCACCTCGTACGGCCTGTCCCTGAGCACCACCAGCGAGGCGGGCACGCCGACCCCGGACGCCATCACCATCGACTACCGGGACCCGGCCGACGGCGCCTGGAAGCCCGTACCGCTGGAGACCGGCACCACGGGCGGGCGGGTCGGCTACCAGGGCACGCTCCCCGGCGACCTGACCGTCGCGCCCGGGGCCACCGCCACCGTCCGGCTGCGCATCGGGGCCCCCATGGGCCGGCCCCACAACGGGTACAGCAACGGCGGGTTCCGGTCGATGGACCTGCGTTCCGCGGTGGCCGCCCTCGACGGGTCCTGGGTCGCGCTGGCCCAGGAGACCCGGACGATCGGCGTCGACTCGATCTCCGCCTCGCTGGGCCCGGTGCCGGCCACGGCCGTCGCGGGCGGCGAGCCGATCGAGTTCGACGCCGTCCTGGCCAACCCCACCCCCTCCGCGTACGCCAACCTCGGCCGCGTCCTGTTCACCGACCCGCACGCCACCGTCCAGGTCCGCCGGGCCGACGGTTCCTGGAACACCCTGGCGCCGGTCCGCGGGAGCGACCCCGACGGGAAGCCGGGTGTCTACCTGGAGGGCCGTGACTCCGGTATCGGCGCGGGTGCCACGACGACCACCCGCGTCCGGGTGTCCTACGACGCGACCACCCCGGTCGGTGCGACCCCGCTGACCCCCTGCACCTTCGTCAACGAGCCTGCGGCCCAGCCGTTCCAGGGGACGACCATGTGCGTCCGGGGCGCCGTCGTGGAGATCACCGCCCCGAAGGCGACCGCCTCACCCGAGCCGACCGCCACCGCCACGGCCACCGCCACTGCCACCGCCACTGCGACGGCCACGCCCGTGCCGACCGCTCCGGCCCCGGCGAGCAGCAGCGCCACTCCTGCGGCGGCCGTCCCGTCCGCCACGAGTTCCCCGGCCCCGGTCCGTGCTGTCGCCCCGGCCCCGGCGGTCCCGGTGGCGGTGGCCCCGGCGGCGGTGGCCGCCCCGGTCGGAGGTGAGCTCGCCAGCACCGGTTCCGACGGGTCCGCGGCTCTCCTGGGCACGGCCGGCGGCCTGTCCGTGATCGGTGGCGGCGCCCTCTGGCTGGCCCGCCGCCGACGCGCCTGAACCCCGGCGACACGGGGAGCGCCGGAACACGGCTCCCCGGTGGCCGGGCCCGCTGACGGCGCGCTCGGTCACCGGGGCCTCCCGGCGGTGGGCGCGGGCGGCTCCGCCGCCGATCGGTCGGGCGTGCCGCCGGATTCACCGGTTCCGTCCGTCAACCAGCGTACTTAATAGCCGAGTTGGCGCCCGGTGTGCCGGTTTGGCCGGGCGCGGACACCATGGCGGCCAGGTGTTCGACGAACTCCTCCCGGCCGAAGAAGCAGTCACCGTCCTCGGACCGGAGGGATTCCTTGCCGGGATAGGAGGAGCCTGCCTCGTCGACCGGGCGCGCCTCCGGCCCCGTCGACCGGCTTGCCGTGCGAGGTCCGGGGTCCGCCGCTCGCGGCCTGCGGTCCGCCCTCAGGCGTCGATCCGCCGGACGACGACCTCGTACTGGTCGACCGAGCCGTCCCAGCGGGCCACCAACGGCCCGCCGTCCTGCTCCTCCTCCATCTCGTAGAGGCAGAGGGCGAGGTCGTGCGACTCCGGGTCGCAGAAGGCCGCCAGGTAGTCGCGCAGGCGGTCGTCCTCGACGGCCGCGATCCGGTCGTGGGCCTCGCCGTCCACCTCGTCGGCTGAGTCGCCGAGACCGGCGGGCACGTCGCCCGGGCCGGTGGCGCCCAGGAGGCCCGTGGCGGCGCGCAGCGCGTCGAGGAGGGTGTCGGCGGAGGCTATCCGGCCCTCCCACAGCCTCCACGCCCCGCCTGGCAGGTCGGCCGAGGCGAGGTCGAGCCCGTGACGGTCCGCCAGCCGACCCAGGTCGGCTCCCAGGACCGCGCCGGTCCAGGACGGCGACAACGCGACGAGGTCGTCGGCGAAGGCGTCGGGAAACTTCGTCGGCTCGACCAGGAAATAGGAGCGGCTCGCGTCGAAGACCAGCTCCGTGGCGTCGAGGTCGCCGGGCGGGGTGAGCAGCAGGTGCGCCGTGACGACGGGTTCCCTCCCCGCCAGCGCGGCCCCGCCCACCCAGACCGGATCCCGGTCCAGCTCGCTTTCCAGGATGAAGTTGCCGCTGAAGTAGGCGCCGTAGCGGGCGGCGGGGTCGTACGCGGAGAGCGGTCGGCCGAGGACCTGGCCGAAGGAGTGGGCGAGTACGGCCTCCCAGTCGTCGGGGGCGGCGGGGCGGGTGGTGTCCTGCGTCATGGTCGGGGCTCCAGGGGCAAGGCGGGGTAGCGGTGCGTCGGAGGAATTGAACCGCACGGGTCCGACAATCGGGCCGAGGAACCGGACGGGCCAACCGGCGTGCGGACGGGCGGCTTTGGATGATGTCCGGCACGGCAGGGGCTCGCCGGGAACCGGCGCGCGGACGGTCTCCTCGCGCCGAGAGAAGGGCGTTGTCGTCGACCGACGCACTGTGAGCGCGGCCCGGTGGGTGGTTGACTGGACCGTATGGACCACGCGCGAGCGCTTCCTGGACGCACCGCCCTCGTTCGACGGGGCGCCGCGTCATGACCGCCGGTGGTGTGCCGTCCCGTTCCGGCCCTGCTCCCGAGGCCGGCGGCGCTCCCCCTTTCGATCCCGAACTGAGCGCGGCCCTGGCGGCTTTGGGAGCCGGGGTGAAGGATCCGTTGACCCCGGAGAACCTGACGGCCCGGCAGGAGGCGGACGTGGCGGCGCGGCCCGCGCCGACGGACCGGGAGCTCGGCGCCGGCGGCCGCTTCGAGGTGGACGAGCTGCGTGTGCCTGGCGCGCCGGGCGGCCCGGACATCACGCTCGTGCGTGTGAGGCCCACCGGGGTCGCCGGGCCGCTGCCGTTCCTGTACTACATGCACGGCGGCGGGATGGTCATGGGCAACGCCCGGTCCGTGCTTCCTCCGCTGCTCGGTGAAGGGGCCCTCCCGCCGGAGCTGGCCGTCGTCTCGGTCGAGTACCGGCTGGCCCCGCGGACGCCGTACCCCGGGCCGGTGGAGGACTGTTACGCCGGATTCGCCTGGACGGTCGAGCACGCGGCCGAACTGGGCCTCGACGCGGACCGCGTGGTCGTCGGGGGCAAGAGCGCCGGCGGCGGGCTGGCTGCCGCGCTCGCCCTCCTCGCGCGCGACCGGGGCGGGCCCGTACCGATCGGGCAACTGCTGCTGTGCCCGATGCTGGACGACCGCAACGACACCTTCTCCGGCCACCAGATGGCCGGCATCGACACCTGGGACCGAACCTCCAACGCGACCGGGTGGCAGGCGCTGCTGGGGGACCGGTGCGGCGCCGCCGACGTGCCGCCCTACGCGGCTCCCGCCCGCGCCACCGATCTCTCCGGGCTGCCCCCGGCCTACCTCGAGGCCGGGTCGGCCGAGACCTTCAGGGACGAGGGCGTCGCCTACGCCGATGCCATCTGGCGGGCCGGCGGCCAGGCCGAACTCCACGTCTGGTCCGGTGCGTTCCACGGCTTCGACACCCTCGCTCCGCAGGCGGCGCTCAGCCAGGACGCCCGGAACGCCCGCGCCCGCTGGCTCCGGCGCATCCTGGCGCAGCCCCGTCCGGGCGGCGGATCCGGCGGCTGAGCAGGGTGGACGGCGGCCGGGCGGTCCGCCCCCGGAGGCCCCGACGGGCACCACCGGCCTCCTCCGCCGGAGGAGTGGACGTGACGGTGCGGGACCCGGCGCCCCGACCCACGGAGGGCTCCGACCCGGCGGTCCGGCACGGGGCCGCCCTGGGGCGTCCCGTCGGGGAGGACGCGGTGCTGTCCGGCGAGCCCCGGCGACCCGGGGTGTCCGGCGAACTCCCCCGGCCGACCCGTTGACGAGGCCGGCGGGCGGGCCGCGGTCACCAGCCGTGCGGCACGCGTTCCAGGACGCCGCCCGCGAACACGTCGTACAGCGGCAGGGTCTCCAGGTGCACGTATCCGATGTGGCAGTCGCAGACCGGGAGCGGGCAGGCGCGGGGACCGAGCCGGGCCCGGTAGGAGTCGTCGTAGAGGTTGCCGAGCTCCTCACGGACGAAGTGGCAGCGGCGGACGGTGCCGTCGCCGTCCACCGAGAGGACGGACTCGCCGGTGCGGCAGGGGCGGCCGGCGCTGGGGTGGGCGTGCCGGCTGTAGCCGAAGTGCGGATCGACGGCGGCCCAGCGGGCGGCCTCGGCGTCGGTGTAGGTCAGGCCCTCGGCGGCGTTGATCCACAGGTAGACGGCCGGCGACAGCTCGGCGCGCAGCCGCCGGGCCGCCTCCAGGTGCTCGGGCTGCCCGACCACTCCGACGCTGTAGCGCACGCCCAGCGCGTCCAGTTCACGGCACTTGCCGAGGAAGCGGTCGTGGTCCGTCTGCCCGGGGTGGTAGGTGACCCAGAGTGCCAGGGTGGCGAGGTCGGCCTCGGCCAGCCAGCCGGTGCGGCAGCTGAGGTTGGTCTGGATCGCGACCCGTCGGACGTGCGGCAACCGGCTCAGCTCGACCAGCGCCCGCCGGTACCAGGACCGGACCAGCCCCTCGCCCCAGGGGGTGAACAGTACGGAGAGGGTGTCGCCGGTGCCGGCCCGGCCGGTGGCCCAGGCGCTGAACCGCTCCAACGCGGCGCGGTCGGAGCGCAGTTGTCCGGGGGTGTCGCGCTGCTTGGCGAACGGGCAGTAGGGGCAGTCGTAGTCGCAGGAGGAGAGCGGGCCGCGGTAGAGGAGGGTGAGGTCGAGCCCGGTCGCCGGCCCTGCTGAATTCCCGGCCGCCGGCTCGGGCTTGGGGCCGGTCGTCGGGCCGGTCGCCGGGCGGGCGGAGGGCATGCCGAGGAAGGTCATTTCGCCTCGTACGCGGCCATCAGCGTGCGGACCTCGGGCGAGAAGAGCATCGGACCGACCGCGTCCGAGTGCGCCAGCCCCTCGGGGGAGAGCGCCAGCCGGCCGGGGGCGTCCACGCCGGTGGAGAGCCAGCCGCGGGCCTCGAAGTCGGCCAGCTCGACCGGGAAGTCCTCGGCGGGGGTGCTGCCGAACCGGGCCCGGTACTCGGCCACCGGGAGGCCGTCGGCCTGGAGCAGCGACTGGACGAGGTGCCTCCGCCGTGCCTCGTCCGGGGTCATCGCCCGGCCGACCACGGCGTGCCGGAACTCCTCGGTGGCGACGTAGTCGTCGATGATGCGGCGGACCTCGGTGGCGTCGACCGCGTAGTCGAAGGAGTAGTGCAGCCGGGAGGTGTAGGAGCGGGCCCCGCAGCCGAGGCCGACCATGCCGTCGGTCTGGCAGGCGTACTCGCCGCTGCCGGCCTGCGGGGAGGCGGCGCGGCGGAACATCCGCATCGACACCTGCTGGTAGCCGTGGGCGAGCAGGTGGTCGCGGCCGGCCCGGTAGAGCGCGAGCCGCCGGGCGTCCCACTGGGCCGTGCTCTCCGGCTCCGCGCGTCGGGCCAGACCGGTCAGCGGGCGGACGTAGAGCGGGTAGAGGTACAGCTCCTCCGGCTGCCAGACGAGTGCGGCGTCCAGTGAGTGGAGCCAGCTGGCCTCGGTCTGACCGTCGATGCCGTAGATGAGGTCGATGTTGAGGACGGGGAATCCGGCGGCGCGGATCCGTCCGAGCGCGGCTTCGACGTCGGCGCGCTTCTGCGGGCGGACCGCCGAGCGGGCCTCGGCGTCGACGAAGGACTGCACGCCCAGACTGAGCCGGGTGGCGCCCCGGGCGGCGAGCACCTCCAGGCGGTCGGCGGTGGCGGTCGCGGGTGAGGCCTCCACCGAGAGCGGGATCGCCCGCAGGTCGGCGCCCATCCGGTGCTCGGCGATGTCGCAGAGCCGTTCCAGCTCCGCCGCGTCGAGGTAGGTGGGGGTGCCGCCGCCGAACGCGGCCAGCGCGAACCGGGCCCCGTCGTCGAGCGCCGCGCGGACGGCGTCGGCCTGGCGGTCGAGGGCGTCCAGGTAGGCGGTGGTCAGGCCGTCCGGGCCGCCGATCCGGGTGAAGAGGTTGCAGAAGCCGCAGCGCACCTCGCAGAACGGGATGTGGAGGTAGAGGGAGAGCGCGTGCTGGGGCTCGCCGGCCCACAGGTCACGCAGCGCGGGGCGGTCCGACAGCGTGCGGTACGCGGTCTTGTGCGGGTAGGCGTAGACGTAGGACCGGTACGGCGATTCGGGTGCCACGGGGCTCGAAGGAGTCGCGGGGGAGGCCCGGTGCGACGGTCCGGCGGGCCGGGCGGGGGCGGTGGTCATACGGTCTCCTCGGCGGCGTCGTCGTCGGTGGTGGCGGCCGTGGTGGCGGCGTCGGTGGCGTCGACGCGGGCGTCGGCCGCCTCGGTGTGCGCGGGGAGCGTGAAGTGCGCGTACGGGACGGTCCAGACCACCTCGTGGCCGATCCGGTGCCCGGTGTAGCCGTCCTCGCCGTAGGCCGTGCCGTGGTCGGAGCAGACGATCGCGAAGCAGGGGCGGCGTGCGCTCATCGCCGCGAAGAGGCGGCCGATGTGGGCGTCCACGTAGGTGAGGGCGGCGGCGTGGCTCTCCCGGCTGTCGCCGTGTTCGCGCGTGGCGCCGGGCAGGTGGAACCAGTTCGGCTGGTGCAGTGCCGAGACGTTGAGGAAGAGGAAGAGCGGCCGGTCGGCGGGCTGTTCGGCGGCCACCTGCTCGGCGCGGGCGACCTGTGCCTCGAAGGAGGTGGGCGAGGGGACTCCCATCTCCGGTGCCCAGTGGCTCTCCTGGAAGAGGCCGGGCAGTACCGAACCCAGCGGTCCCTGTTTGTTGAAGAAGCCGACCCCGCCGATGCAGACCGTCCGGTACCCGGCGGTGCCGAGCGCACCCGGAAGGTCCGCGGCGTCGAACACCCAGGTGAGCGGCGCGGTGGTCTCGGAGCCGGCGAACCGGGCGGCGAACAGACGCGGGTGCGGCCCGTCCGGCGAGGCCGGGGTCGGCAGGAACCCGGACAGGATCGCCTGGTGGGAGGCGTAGGTGAAGCTGCCGGGGGAGTGCCGCTTCTCCCAACGCCCCCCGGGGAGGTGGGCGGCCAGGTTCGGGAGCCGCCCCGCGGCGGCCAACTCCTCGGCGACGTCGAACCGCAGGGTGTCCAGGGTGACGAGGAGCAGGTCGTGGCTGCCCACGACGGCGTTCATGTCCGGGCCGCCCGCCGGAGCGTCTCCGGGCACGACGACGGGCGCGGGGGCGACGGGCGCGGGCATGGTGGGCGTGGGCGCGGTGGGCCGGGTGGTCCGGTGGTTCATCGGGGCTGTTCCGTACCTGGGTGGTGCGTCGGATCCTGCCCGGGGCCGGGCAGGAGGAGGGCGGCGAGCTGGGCGGCGTAGGTGTCCAGGCCCTCGGCCGGCCCGCCGGGCAGACCGGTGAGGTTGGGCAGCAGGTCACCGAAGGCGTTGACCTCGCCCACCAGTGCCCGCCGCCAGTCGGCGACGGGAAGCACGTCGACACCGACCATCGGGGAGTTCGGGAAGCACCGGGCCGCCCGCTCCGCCGTCTCCAGGAGCGCGGGCCACGCCGGGCCGGCGGCCTCCCGGGCCAGCGCCAGGCTGCCGCGGGAACCGCCGAGGTGCAGGTTGGTCATCGGCTGCGGGCTGGTGCGGACCACCACGTGGGTGGCCCGTCCGGCGATCACGACGACCCGGAGGTCGGCGGAGCGGCCCGACTGGGCGGCCTTCGGGACCCACTGCTCGACGTGCAGTCCGTCCGGGGCGAGCCGGTCCACCAGCTCGGCCACCACGGGCTCGTCCCGGTAGCGGCGGACCTGCAGCGAGTTGTGGAGCTCCCCGCCGGCCAGCTCCACCGAGGTGGTCGCCTGCACCTGGCCGCGGGGGCCGAACTCCAGCGCCACCACCCCCGAGGCGGAGGAGCCGTGGGAGGGCTTGAGGAAGACCCGCCGCAGCCCGGCGACCGCCAGCCGCTCGCGCAGGTCCTCCCAGCCGGTGACGGCGGCGCCGCCGAGCGCCCGGGGCACCGGTACGCCGGCCGCCGACAGCAGCGCGTGCGTGCGCCGCTTGTCGAACATCACGGCGATCTCCCCGGGGTCGCCGAGCAGCCGGACACCGGGTGCCTGCTCCAGCGCGCGCAGTGCGGTCGTCACCCGCGCGTACCAGGCCGCTCCGCCCTCGACCCTGGTCGGCGCGTAGCCGTCGCCGAGGGCAGGCCCGCGCAGCAGCGCGTCCACGGCCTCGTCCTCGCCGGGCGACTCGATCCGCACCAGGCTCCCCCCGGGCAGCCGGTGGGTACCGTGCAGCACGTCGATCCAGGGCAGCACGGTGGGTTCCGGCAGCCCGGCGGCACGTGCGGCGGCGGCGAACAGCGTCACCCGGCGGTGGCCCGGGTTGCCGAGCACGGTCAGTCGCCCGGACGCCGGGAGCCGGTGGCCGCCCCGGGCGGGGCCGGTGGTGCCCGCCGGGCGGGTAGCCGCGGCGTCGATGCCCGTGCCCGTGGCGATGCCGCCGCCCGTGGCGGTGTCCGTGTGCGCGGTGGGGGCCGCGGCCGGAGGCGGGGGCCCGGGGCGGGAGGTCGTCATCGCCGCCCGCCTACTCGGCCACCGCGACGTAGCGCCACTCGCTGTCCGGATCCTCCGGCTCGGAGAGGTCGATCGCCACGCCGGGCAGGGAAGCGCGAATCCGTTCCTGCATCGCGTCGGTGAGGTAGTGGTGATGCAGGTCGAGCGTCTTGAGGTGGGTGAGCGGCTGGCCGTCCAGGAGCGCGGCCGCGCCCTCGTCGGTCAGCGTGCCCATCGAGAGGCCGAGCGTCCTCAACCGGGCCACCACGGGGGCGTGGGCGACGGCGGCGGCGATCTCGTCCTGGAACATGCTGTTCTGCAGCCGGAGGTGGCGCAGCGCCGGCAGCCGGGTGCCGTCGAGGAACGGCGTCAGGTCGTCGACGTCGGAGCTGCCGCCGTGGTCGTCGACACCGAGCCAGAGCTCCAGCCCCTCCAGGGCCGGCAGCTCGCTCGCCGCGACCCCCCGGACCAGCTCGGCCGACAGGCCGCCGGCCTCGAAGCGGAGGTCCACCAGGCGGTCGTGCCGGACGGGGCTGAGCCGCAGCCCGTTGCCGCCGCGCACCACCAGCTCGGTCAGCTGCGGGAACGCCGTCACCACCGGAGTGATGTCCGACATCTCCAACCAGGAGATCTCGCAGTCCTCGTACGTCACGTCGGCGATGAAGAGCGCCTCCAGCGCGCTGAGCCGCGTGGCGTCACCGACCAGGGTGGCGAGCATCTGCTCAGCCGGTCCGTGGTCGTGCGGCCACCACGTACCGATGACCAGTGCGCGCACGGAGGCCGGGTCGACGGTGGCCAGGAAGTCCGCCCAGAGCGCGTCGAACCCGCCCTCCGCGGCGTACTCCACCGACAGCCGCCACGCGACGGCGCCGGGCTCCGGGAGGGTGTCCGGGCCGCTCCGGTCGGTGGGGAACCCGACGACCGGCAGACCGTGGAACTGCTCGTTGGTAGAGGTGATCATGGTGCCCCCCTGGGCTGGACGACTGACGGGTGGTGGGGAGGTGGTCCTTCCGCGGCCGGGTTACTCGGAGACCGCCACGTAACGCCACTGGTCGTCGGGCTTGCCGCCCCCGGAGAGGTCGACCGACACCCCGTGCAGCGCCTCGCGCAGCCGCTGCTGCATCGCGTCGGTGAGGTAGTGGTGGTGCAGGTCGAGCGTCTTGAGGTGGGTGAGCGGCTGGCCGTCCAGGAGCGCGGTGGCGCCCTGGTCGGTGAGCACGCCCATCGAGAGGTCGAGCGACTCCAACCGGGCCACCACGGGGGCGTGGGCGACGGCGGCGGCGATCTCGTCCTGGATCGCGCTGTTCTGGAGGCCGAGGTGGCGCAGCGCCGGGAACCGGGTGCCGTCGAGGAACGGCGCGAGGTCGTCGAGGGCGGTGTCGCCGCCGTAGTTCGGCACGCCGAGCCAGAACGCCAGCCGCTCCAGCGCGGGCAGCTCGCTCGCCGCCACCGCCCGCGGCACCCCGACCGGGAGCCCGCCCGACTCGAAGCGCAGCGCCCGCAGGTGCTCGTGGCGCACCGGCTTCAGCGACACCCCGTCCCCGTCGACGCTCTCCCCGGAGGCGCCGCGCACCACCAGCTCGGCGAGCAGCGGGAACGTCGTCAGCAGCGGCGTGACGTCGACCATGTCGATCCAGGAGATCTCGTTCTCCTCGTACGTGATGTCCCCGACGAACAGGCCGCGCAGCGCCGGCAGCCGGTCGGCGGCGCCCAGGATCGCGGCCAGCGGCTCGGCGAAGCTCTCCGGTCCGTCCTTCGACCACTCGCCCACCACCACCGCGCCGACCCGGCCCGTGTCGACGGCGTCCAGGAACTGCTGCCAGCGCTCGACCCAGCCCGTGGAGGCGTCGAACTCGACGGCGACCTTCCAGGCCACCGCGCCGGGCTCCGGCAGCTCGCCGCCCTCGTCGACGGCCGCGACGAAGTCGAAGACCGGCAGACCGTGGAACTCCTCGATGTGCTTGTTGACCGTCATGCGCTGCTCCTGGAGGTGTCGGTGCGGGCCGAACAAGTGTCTACCAGGCGGGTCGGACAATCCGGTGGCCGGGGCGGAAACCGGGCGCGTCACGGCGCCGGCGCCGGCCGCCGGCGGGCCCCGCGCCCGGCCCGGACCGGCCGTTGTCAGTCCCCTGTCCTAAGGTCCGGGGCGTGGGATTCCGATGGTCCGTCGGACCGGTCGAGGAGGACTGATGTACCGCCAGGGTGACGTGCTGATCGTGCTGGTGGAGGAGTCGGCGGTGCCGACACGGGTGGGCTCGCTGGCCCCGCAGCCCCGGGACGCGCGGGGCAGGCTGGTCCTCGCGCTGGGCGAGGTGACGGGCCATGCCCACGCCGTGGTCGGCCCGGGGGAGCTGCGTCGCGAGGCGGGGCCGTTCGGCGCGGCCTGGCTGCACCTCGTCGAGGGCGGCCGGGTCGTGCACGAGGAGCACGCGGCGATACCGCTGCCCAAGGGCTGGTACCGGGTGGTCCGCCAGCGCGAGTACGTGCCGGGATCGGTCCGCGTCGTCGCGGACTGACGGCGGTCGGGCGGCCGGGCCGCCGGGTCCACGGTGCCCGCGACCTCGGCGGGGCCCGGGGTGCACGGCGGTACAGGGCGCTGAACGCAACGGAACGACGGAACGGAACGGACGTGGGGTGCCCGGGTCGGGTGCCCGGCCCGGGATCGGAGTGTGTGATGACGGCGGCGGAAGCGGTGGAGACGGTGCGGACGGCAGTGGACCGCGGGGTGGCCGGACCGGCCGAGGTGACGGCCCGTTGGCGGGCGGGAGCGGCGGCCACCGGCCCGGCCGACCGGGACGGGGTCGAGCGGGCCGTGCGGGCCGCGTACCGGGCCGTGGGGCTGGCGGAACCGGCCGACATCCGGTGGTTCGGCTCGCCGCTGGCGGCTGCGGCGACGGCGCTGGAGCTGCACGGCTCCGGCGCGGTCACCGTGCGCGAGACGGTCCGGACCAGGCCGTGGGACGCGGTCCGGGGCCGCGCGGTCGAGCGGGTCGGCGCGGGCGGCTGGGCACCGCTCTGGGCGCTGACCGGCGGTGAGCTCGGCCCGGTGACGAACGCGCTGGCCGACCGGATCCGCAACGCCGTGCTCGACCGGCTCGCCCCCGAACCCGACACGGAGGAGGAGCCGGACGAGGTGGTCGATGCGGCCCTGCAGCGCCGCACGGCCGCCCGGCTCGCCCTGCTGGAGGCCGTCCGCGGCCAGCACGACGCACCGTGGTTCGCCGCGTTCGAAGCGGCCGGTGTCCTGGGACCGGCTCCGGCCGATTCGAGCGATTCGGGTGATTCGGGTGATCCGAGCGGTGCGGCGGACCGGGACGGCGCCGGTGGGGCGATCGCCGCGCTGGCCGAGGTGGCGCTCGGTGTCGGCTGGTGGTGGCCGTACGAGGACGTGGTGCTGATCAGCGAGCGGCCGGTCGAACTGCACCGTGACGAGGCCGGCCGCCCGGACCGGGCCGACGGACCCGCCGTCGCGTACGCCGACGGCTTCGCCCTGCACGCGTGGCGCGGCATGCCCGTCCCGGCCGAGTTCCTGGCGGGTCTCGGCTCCGTCACCGTCGAGCGGATCCGCACCGAGGAGAACGCCGAGCTGCGCCGTGTCCTGCTGGAGCACTACGGCTACGAGCGGTACCTCGCGGACTCCGGCGCCGAGCCGCTGCACCGTGACGGGACCGGGGTGCTCTGGCGGATCCAGCTGCCCGACGACGAGCCGGTGGTGATGGTGGAGGTGGTCAACTCGACCGCCGAGCCCGACGGCACCTTCCGGACGTACTGGCTGCGGGTCCCGCCCGGCACCCGCACCGCCCGGGCCGGGGTGGCGTGGACCTTCGGGGTGCCCGAGGAGGAGTACCACCCGCAGCGCGAGACCTGATCGGGCTGGGGGAGGGACTCCAGGTCGGTCGAGTACCGGCGCGAGGCCCTGCGGACGCTCCACCGGCTCCGGAAGCCGGTGCCGGCCGAGTGAGGTCCCGGCGCACACGACACCGCCCGCGCCGGAGGGGGGCGCGGGCGGTGTCGTAGGTCAGAGTGGGGGAGTCAGGAAACGTTGTTGGCGTTGAAGGCGCCGATGATGGCGTCGCCGCCGGTGTTGTAGATGTCGCCGCCGGCGAGCTGGTTGCCAGTGCCGATGACGGTGATGGTGGTGACGGTGACGGTGTCGCCGCCGTCGGCGAAGGCCTGGGTCGGGACGGCGACGGCGCCGACGGCGGCGAGGAGAACGGCGAAGGTGCGGACGGTGCGGTACATGGTGGTATCCCTTCGTAGACCAACTGTGTGGTGAACACTAGGGACCCGGGTCGGGCCACCGGAGGGAATGTCACTCGAATGGGGTGAGCTGCGTGTCGTCCAGGCCCTTCCGGCGTTGTCGGCGGTCGCAGCGCCGCCGCACGCGGGCCGCACGTGGGCCGGGCGCGGGGCCGCTGCGACGGTCCCCGACTCAGTCCAGGGCCGGCCGGTACACGGTGAGCGCCTGGCGGGCCTTGGCCAGCCGCAGCGCACCGGCCGCGGGGACGGACTCGCCGTCGACCGCGATCCGGTCGGCGCTCCCCAGCGCGTCGAGGTCGAGGGCGCCGAGACGGGCGGAGTGGTAGACCCGGGAGCGGGAGAGGGTCCCGGAGAGGAAGGCGGCGGCGAGCCTGGTCCGGCCGAACGGGCTACCGCCGTCCACGATCCGGATGTCCAGCAGGCCGTCGGCGAGACCGGTCCGGTGGGTGGGGGCGAAGCCCGGCGGGTCGTACGCGCCGTTGCCCGCGAACAGCAGCCAGAGCCGCCGGTCGCGGCCGCCCGCCCGGACGGTGACCGGTTCGGCGGCGGCCAGCACCCGGACCACCGCCACCGCGAGCGCCGGCCACTTGCCCAGCCGCCCCTCCAACGACTCCCGCACCCTGACCAGCTCGGGGTAGACGCCCAGACTGAAGGTGTTGAGGAAGTGCCGCCGCTCGGTGTCGTCGGCGGCGATACCCAGGTCCACCCCGCAGGCGGTCCCGGCGGCCACGGCCGCCGCGGTCGCCTCCGGCCCGTCGATGCCGAGGTCCAGGGCGAAGTGGTTGAGCGTGCCACCGGGGAACACCGCGAGCGGGAGGTTCCGCTCGACCGCGAGCCCGGCGGCCAGGTTCACGCTGCCGTCGCCGCCGCAGACCCCGAGCGCCCCGCCGGCCGCTGCTGCGCGGTCGGCCGCCTCGGTCAGCAGCGTGGGAAGGTCGTCGTCGGGTCCGCAGACCCGGACGTCGGCCCGCGTCAGGAGCGTGCGCAGCAGCTCCGCGGTCTCCTCCGGTCCGGCGGGCGTCAGGGCGCCGCTGCCGGAGCCGCTGTTGACCACGACCGACAGCCCGGCTCCCTCGGGCAGCGCCGGGGCCGCGCGGCGGGGCGGGCCCGCGGGCGGCGGCACGTCGGACGACCTGGGCCACCATCGCAGGGTGAGCGCGGCGAGCGCGGAGCCGAGCGCGAACCCGGCCAGCACGTCGCCCGGGTAGTGCGCACCGGTGTAGACCCGGGACGCCCCGACGGCCAGCGCCACCGGCACCACCACGGCTGCGGCCGCCGGGGACTCGATCGCGACCGCGGTGGCGAAGGCGGCGGCGGAGGCCGAGTGGCCCGAGGGGAACGAGGTGGTGATCGGCTGGCGCAGCAGGCGGCGGGCGGCCGGCACCGGGTCCAGCTGCGGGCGCGGACGCCGGGTCAGCTGTTTGGCGGCGATGTTGGCCACCGTGGAGGCGAGCGCCAGCGAGCCCACCCCGCGCAGGGCCGCCCGCCGGCCGGCCCGTCCGCCGACGGCCCCCAGCACGGCGGCGGTGCCGAACCAGAGCACGCCGTGGTTGGCGGCCCGGCTCAGTCCGCGCATCCACGGCGCGGTCCGCCGCCCGGTGCCGCGCGAGCGGGCCGTGGCGATCCGCGTGAACAGGGCTTGGTCGAGTACGTCCAGTCGCCTCATCCACGTGAGCCTAGACAGGGTCGGCCCGGAATGCGAGGTCGGGACCTGTTCCGGAGCGTCTCGCAACCGGAGGTGGACCGGGGGAGTCGTTCGGGGAACGCGCCCGGACGGCCGGGGCACCCCACCGGCGACGGCCGGTCGGATCCGTCCCGGTCGAAGCTGAGTACGGGTACTCAGGCGCACCGCAGCGGGCTCCCGCAGACTGGCCGACAACACTGCGAAACCGTCACAAGGACCACGCCACCGCCATGATCAGTCGCACCGCAGCGTTCCTCGTCCCCGCTCTCGGCCGTCTCCAGGTCACCGCCGAAGGCTCCGAACTCCCCGCCCCCGGCAGCATCGTCGCGGCCAACCACACCTCGCTCGCCGACCCGGTCGTCGTGTTCGCCGCCCTGCACCGTCTCGGCATCCGGCCGGTCGTGCTGGC
Source organism: Streptomyces sp. BE303 (assembly GCF_036290945.1). Lineage (NCBI taxonomy): Bacteria > Bacillati > Actinomycetota > Actinomycetes > Kitasatosporales > Streptomycetaceae > Streptomyces > Streptomyces sp. BE303. Next base: position 200,959 of record NZ_JAQYWZ010000959.1, on the reverse strand, counting down.
GACGGCCGGGCTCTGGCGGATCCCGGCGCTCGGGCAGCTGCTGCGCCGCGAGGGGCACATCGCCGTCCACCGGGGTACCGCGCGGGCCTCCGAGGCCCTCGACGCAGCCGCGGAGGCACTCGCCGCCGGGCGGGTCGTCCTGATCTACGGAGAGGGCGGGCTGCCCCGCCGCCGGGACTCCGGTGAGCAGCCGCCGGGGCCCTTCCGCAGCGGCCTGGCGCGGCTCGCCCGCGCCGCCGACGCTCCGGTGGTCCCGCTCGGGCAGGCGGGCTCCCGGCGGCTCACGTCGGGCGGCTCGTTCAAGCAACTGGCGGGCCTGGCCACCGCACCGGTCCGCCGTCCGACCCTCCACGTCCACCTCGGTGCGCCGGTCCGGCTGGCCGGCGACGCCGTCGAGGCGACGGCCGCGGCCCACCGTGCCGTCACGGCGGCCTGGACCGTTGCCGCGCGCCGGGCCGAGGCCGCCTGAGCCGGCGGGGTCCGGGGGCGGTTCCGGGCGGTTCCGGTCGGGCGGGTGACGGGCCGTCGACGGCCGGGGACCGGCGCGGGAGCGGCAGTGTCAGTGTCGGTGCCCTACGGTCGCGGCACGGCCGGGGGGCGCAAGGAGACGAACGGACTGTTCTCGGCGATCGCCCGCACGGTGGTGGTGGTCGACGACACGGAGGCGGCGCCGACCTTCTACCGCGACCTACCGCGACGGGCTGGGCCTCACGGTGCTCCTCGACGGTGCGGCCGACGGCCACCGTCCGCCGCACGCGGGGCTGCCGGACGGGGCGGGGCTCTGGCTGATGCCGGCGGAGTCGCCCGAGGCGCGGGCGGCGGCGGGGCGGCAGACCGGCGGGCTGCCGTTGCCGGTCCTCCACACCGCGGACCTCGACCGCGTGAGGCCCGGCTCGCCGAGCTCGGGGTGTCCACCACACCCGGGGTACCGGACGGTGGCCCGGACCGTTCACTGCACTTCCGGGACCTCTCCGGCAACGAGCGGGTCGCCGCCCGGCTCGCCTGAGCCGGAGGCGGCCGGTCGGGAACCCTGCGGTCCGGAACTCCGCCGTCGGGAGCCGCGCGGGCGGTGACGATCCGGCGGCAACGATCCGGCGGCGACGATCCGAGGCCGGGGCGGGGTCGGACGCGGCCGGGGGAAGCAGGGCGGACCGGAGCGGGGCAGGATGGGCCCATGGAGCGGACGTTCGAGGAACTGGTGGCCGAGGCCGAGGCGGTGTCGGTCGACGGGTGGGACTTCTCCTGGCTGGACGGCCGGGCGACCGAGGACCGCCCGTCGTGGGGGTACCAGCGGCTTGTGGGGGAACGGCTGGCCCGGGTGTCGGCGGCCCTGGACGTGCAGACCGGCGGCGGTGAGGTGCTGGCGGGTGTGGCCGGGAGCTTCCCGGCCACGATGGTGGCCACCGAGTCCTGGCCGCCGAACGTGGCCCGCGCGACCGGGCTGCTGCACCCGCTGGGCGCCGTCCTGGTCGCCGATCCGGACGAGCCGCCGCTGCCGTTCGCCGACGGCGCCTTCGACCTGGTGACCTGCCGGCACCCGGTGACGGTCTGGTGGGAGGAGATCGCCCGGGTCCTGCGTCCGGGCGGCAGCTACCTGGCCCAGCACGTCGGGCCGGCCTCGGTGTTCGAACTGGTCGAGTACTTCCTCGGGCCGCAGCCCGAGGCACGCCGGGCCCGGCGACCGGAGGACGAGGCCGGGGCCGCCCGGGCCGCCGGACTGGAGGTCGTCGACCTGCGCTCGGAGCGGCTGCGGACGGAGTTCCGCGACATCGGTGCGGTGGTCTACTTCCTGCGCAAGGTGGTCTGGATGGTTCCGGGCTTCACGGTCGGCGCGTACCGGGACCGGCTTCGTGAGCTGGACGCCCGGATCCGGGCGGAGGGGCCGTTCGTCGCCCACTCCGCCCGGTTCCTGATCGAGGCCCGGAAGGCCCGGGACCCCGGCCGGCCGAGTGCCCCGGACGACCGGGGCGGGCCGGTCAGCCTGCCGTGACCAGGTCGAGGTAGCCGTCGTTCCACAGGTCCTCGTCGCCGTCCGGCAGCAGCAGGACCCGGTCCGGGCGCAGCGCCTCGACGGCCCCGGGGTCGTGGGTGACCAGCACGATCGCGCCGGGGTACGTGCCGACCGCGGCCAGGACCTCGGCGCGGGAGGCGGGGTCGAGGTTGTTGGTGGGCTCGTCCAGCAGCAGGACGTTGGCGCCGGAGTGGACCAGTCCGGCCAGGGCGAGCCTGGTCTTCTCGCCGCCGGAGAGGACTCCGGCGGGCTTGTCGGCGTCGTCGCCGCGGAAGAGGAACGCGCCGAGCACGTGCCGCAGTTCGCCGTCGGTGAGGTCGGGCGCGGCCCGGGAGAGGTTCTCCCGGACGCTGTGGGCCGGGTCGAGGGTGTCGTGTTCCTGGGCGAAGTAGCCGAGCCTCAGCCCCGGGCCGGGGACGACCCGGCCGCCGTCGGGGTGCTCGTGACCGGCCAGGATCCGCAACAGGGTGGTCTTGCCGGCGCCGTTGTGGCCGAGCACGACCAGCCGGGTGCCCCGGTCGACGGCGAGGTCGAGGCCGGCGAGCACGCGCCGCCCGTCGTAGGACTTGGCGAGGCTGACGGCGCCGAGCGGCATCCGGCCGCAGGGCGCCGGGTCGGGCAGCCGGATCCGGGCCGTGCGCTCGGCCCGCCGGGCCGGTTCGAGGGCGGCGAGCATCCGGTCGGCGCGGCGGGCCATGGAACGGGCGCTGACGGCGGTCGCGACGTTGGCCCGCATCCGGTCGGCCTGGGCGTGCAGCGCGGTGGCCTTCCGCTCGGCGTTGGCGCGTTCGCGGACGCGGCGGCGTTCGTCGGCGTCGCGTTGGACGAGGTAGGCGGCCCACCCGGTGTTGTGGACGTCCACGGCGGCACGCTGCGGGTCGAGGTGGAAGACCCGGTTGACGGTGGCGGCGATCAGCGGCACGTCGTGGCTGATCAGCACCACGCCGCCCGGGTAGCCGGCCAGGAAGTCCCGGAGCCACTCGACGGCGTCGGCGTCCAGGTGGTTGGTGGGCTCGTCGAGGAGCAGGGTGTCGTGGCCGGCGAAGAGGATCCTGGCCAGCTCGACCCGGCGGCGCTGACCGCCGGAGAGCGCGCCGAGCGGGCCGTCGAGGACTCGGCCGGGCAGGCCCAGGCCTGCCGCGACCCGGGCGGCCTCGGCCTCCGCCGCGTAGCCGCCGCGAGCCTGGAACTCGGCCTCGGCCGTGGTGTAGGCGGCCATGGCCCGGCGTTGGGCCCGTTCGGGAGCGGGAGCGGCGGTCCCGGTCGCGGGATTCCTCGCTGAACGGCCCGTCGCCGCGACCACGGCGGTGGCGGCCTCGGCCAGCGCGGTCTCGGCGGCGCGCAGGGCGCGGACGGCGGAGTCCAGACCGCGCGCGGACAGGATCCGGTCCGTGACGGTGACGGCCGGGTCGGCGGCCCTGGGGTCCTGCGCCAGGTAGCCGACCGGGCCGGTGCGGGTGACGGTCCCGGCGGCGGGCCGGATCCGGCCCGCCAGGGTGGAGAGCAGGGTGGTCTTGCCGGCGCCGTTGCGGCCGACGAGGCCGATACGGTCGCCGGGCGCGATGTGGAGGGTGACGTCGGACAGCAGCAGACGGGCGGCGACGCGCACGTCGACACCACGGGTGGTGATCATGGGATGACGCTCCGGAACAGCGGACGGACACACGGGTGGCGTGGAGGCGGGTCCGTCAGCTAGGAGATGCGGGGCGTCGACATGGGGCCGACGGTAGCGCGGGAGGCCGGTGCTTCGCATCCGGATTTCCGTCCGGCCGGGGCGGAGGGGGCGTGCGTGCGGGACACGGTCTTGCCTGACCATGTCCGCGACATGTTCCATGGCTCCATGGGGCGCAGCGAGCTCGTTCTGATGACCGATCACAGTTCGTCCGAGGGCAGTCGGGAGGCGCTGGCCTCCGCCGTGCACAGGCTCACCGGCCGGGCACCCGTGCTGCTCGACGCACGGCACTTCATGGCCGGCGGTCCCGGCCTGGTGCGCGGCGTCGACGGCGGGGTCAGCCTTGAGGTGCCCAACGAGGGCCTGGCCGTGGCCGCCACGGCGGTGCTCCTCTACGAGATACCGCCGCACCGGCGGACGGAGCTCGCCGACTGCCAGCGCGCGCTGCGCGAGCACGGTGTGCGCTCGCTGGGCACCGCCGTGGACGGCTGGCGGGTGGCCACCGACAAGCGCCTCGCGGTGGAGCGGTTCGCCCGGGACGGCGTCCGCCAGATGGCCACCCTCACCCTCTCCCGGCCCACGCCCGAGGAGGCGGCCGAGGTCTTCGACCGGCTCGGCGGCGACGTCTGGGCGAGGCCGGCCGTCGGGATGAGCGGCCAGGACGTGTTCCACGTCACCACCCGGGCCCAGCTCGCCGACGCCGCCCGGTGCTACGCCGAGGCCGGCACCGACTGGCTGCTCGCGAGTGACGCCGGCAACTTCACCGCCGACGGACGGCGTCACCAGTTCCGGGTGACGGTGCTGAACGGGCGGGCGATCCGCGCGGTCGAGCACGTGCAGGCAGACCCGGACGCACCGTGCAACCTCGCCCGGGGTGCCGTCTCCACCCCGCTTCCGGTCGACGACCTGCCCGCCGGACTGGCGGAGCTGGCGGTCGAGGCGACCGGAGCGGTGGGGCTACCGTTCGCCGCCGTGGACCTGGCGGCCCAGAGCGGCGGTGTGGTCTTCGAGGTCAACGTCCACCCGGCGTTCGGTTCGCCGGGCGCGCTGGAGGCGGTCGCGGTCCCGTACGTCGCCGCCCACCTCGAACCGTCCCTCTGAGTCGTCCCTCTGAACGGTCGCACTGAACGGTCGCACCGAAGTCCCGGTCGAACGGTCCCACCGAGCCGCCGTACCGAGCAGCCGCGGACGGCTGCCGTCCGGTCGGCATCCCCGCCGGCCCGTCGCCGATCACCGCCGCCGTGCCCCGTTCGGGAGCCGTCCGGCGGGTCGTGCCGAAGGAAGCCGCACTACCGAGCGTAGTCGACCGAGTGTGGATCCACTTCGGCGTCACGAGGTTCGCCCATCGTCTCAACGCTGCTACAACACAAGAATGCTGACGTTTCGAAAGGTGTGAAGGGAGGGTCGCGCGGAAGGGCTTTCGCCGCCGTCGCGCGCCCCTTCGGGCGTGTTCCGCCGGATCGGGCGCGGGCCCCCTGGTCGAAGGGAGTCCCCGGTGGGTACTAGACTCATTGAAGTTGTGAAGGCACCTCGTTCGGTGAGGCGTCGCCACGGACACAGGCCACTGACCCCACGACGTCGAGAGACGCCCAGGGTCAGGACAGGTCTCCCCGGCCTAAGGGGTGACCCCAAGTGGCTGCACCCCCGGGTGCTACGCCGTGGCGTGCCAAAGCTCTGACGAGATCAGGGGTGCCCACCCGTTTCTGTCGCGGGCACGTGTGCGTGCGGCCGGACGGTGTGGATCCTCCTGGTGGCCCGGTCACGGTGACCCTGCGCGGGCGCCCCGACGGCGAGGAGGTGAGATCGGTGGAGAGCGGTAGCCCGGGTCGAAGTCGGCCCTGCCCCAGGACGTCCCCCCCATCTCCTGGCCCCCGGCACTTCTCCTCCCGCACCGCTTCCGGCTCCCGTCGTCGCACCGCCCGCCGCTGATCCCGGCAGGCGGCACCGCGCGGCCGGGCGCCGTGCGTGGTGGAGGGCGGCCGGGCGTCTCCCGCCTGCCCCGCCCCGAGCCTTCCGGCCGGGTGCGGTGGCCCCCGAACAGCGGAGGTACCCCGCCATGTCCGACTGGCGTGTGCGCGCCGTGCGCGCAAGCAAGCGTCCGTTCTCCCGTTCCGCCGTCCCGACCCGCTCCACCGACACCCAGCCCGCCCCCGAGCACTCGATGGACCCGCGCCCGGACCAGCCGGCCGAGGACGTCAGCCTGGAGCGTTCGGTCGTCGACGCCGCCGTCTACCGCGAGGGCCGCCGGATGCCGACGCCGGCCAACCTGGCGGACGTCTACCGCGAACTGCCCGGCAAGCCCGGCACGATGGCCTGGATCGGGCTCTACCGCCCGGCCGAGGCACAGCTGCTGGAGGTCGCGGAGCGGTTCAACCTGCACGAGCTGGCGGTCGAGGACGCCATCGTCGCCCACCAGCGGCCGAAGCTGGAGCGCTACGGCGACACGCTGTTCGTCGTGCTGAGGGCCGCCCGGTACCTCGACGACGTGGAGGAGGTGGACTTCGGCGAGATCCACCTCTTCGTCGGCCCCGACTTCGTGTTCACCGTCCGCCACTCGCAGGCCCCCGACCTCTCGGCGGTGCGGCGGCGCCTGGAGGCCGACCCGGAGCTGCTCGCGCTGGGCCCGGAGGCCGTCCTGTACGCGGTACTGGACGCGGTCGTCGACGGCTACGCGCCGGTCATCGCGGGCCTCCAGCACGACATCGACGAGATCGAGACCGAGGTGTTCGGCGGGGACCCGCAGGTGTCCCGGCGCATCTACGAACTCTCGCGCGAGGTCATCGAGTTCCAGCGCGCCACCCGACCGCTGCTGGAGATCATGAAGAGCCTGGAGGCCGGCTTCGGCAAGTACGGCACCGACGACGAGCTCCAGCGCTACCTGCGGGACGTCGCCGACCACGCGACCTACGCCGCCGAGCGGGTCGACGGCTTCCGGCAGATGCTGCAGAACATCCTCACCGTCAACGCGACCCTGGTGTCGCAGCGGCAGAACGAGGAGATGAAGCAGCTCGCGGAGGCCGGGCACGCGCAGAACGACGAGATCAAGAAGATCTCCTCCTGGGCGGCCATCCTCTTCGCCCCGACGCTGATCGGCACCGTCTACGGCATGAACTTCGACTCGATGCCCGAACTCAAGTGGGCCTTCGGCTATCCGTTCGCGATCGCCCTGATGGCGTTGGTCTGCACGAGCCTCTACCTGGTCTTCAAGCGCCGCAACTGGCTCTGACGGCCGCGGCGCAGGCTCTTCGTCCCGCGCGCGTCCGCCCCTGCGCCGTCCGCCGCGTCGCTGCCCGCCCCTGCGCCGTCCGCCGCGTCGCTGCCCGCCTCGGCGTCGTCCACCGTGCCGCCGTCCGCCGCATCGCTGCTCGCCCGGCCGTCGGCCGGTGGGCGGAGCCAGAGGAGGACGGCCAGGGTCAGGGCGGCGACGCCGAGGAGCCAGCGGGGCGGTCCGGCCGGGAGCACCCCGAGGGCGAGGCCGGCCAGGGCGCCGACCAGTTGCAGGGCGAGCGACTGGACGGAGAGCGCGGTGGCCCGGGCGTCCGCCGTGACGGCCCGGTGGAGCAGGGCGCCCTGGCTCGGTCCGGCCGTGCCCAGCCCCAGGTAGGCCAGGCCGTACCCGATCGCGGCGGACGCGGCGGCGGCCGGGCCCGCGGTGTTCGCGGTGACGGCGAGCAGCAGGAGGCCGGTGGCGCAGAGCACGAGGCCGACCGGAACGGCGCGGGCGTCGCCGAACCGTTCGGCGGCGCGCGGGGCGATCCTGGCGCCGAGCGCGGAGCAGAGGAAACCGGCGCAGGCCAGCCCGCCGACCAGGACCGCGCCGGACTCCACGGTCCCGGTGAGGTCGGCGGCCCGCCCGGGGGTGAGCAGTTCGACCACCGCCAGGCCGGCCCCGGTGGCGGCGGCGGTCAGCACCACGCGCCGGACCACGGCGTTCCGCCTGCCCAGCCGCAGGCCGGTGGCGATGGTGGTGGGGACGTCGGCGACCACCGTGCGCAGCGTCGCCGGCGGCCGTGGGGGTTCGGCGAGGGCGGCCAGGACGTAGCCGGCGAAGACGGCCGCGACGACGGCGCCCAGGAGGACCGGTACCGCGAGCGGCAGGACCAGGCCGCCGGTCGCCAGGGTGAGGCGGTCGCCGAGGTCACCGGAGAGCAGCCACGGCACGGCCCCGCCGACCAGGGTGCCGACGGCCAGGGCGACGGAACCGGTGGCGCTGCCCCGGGCCAGCCCGGGTCGGAGGTCGCCGTCGGCACCGGTCCGGGCGTGCACGGCGTCGACGTACCAGGCTTCGGCCGGGCCGCTCGCCAGCGCGCGCGAGGCACCGAGCAGCACCATGCCGGGGAACAGCAGCGCGGGGGAGTCGCCCAGGGCGAGCAGGGTGAAGGCGGCGACGCCGACCAGACCGGCGGCGGCCAGGACGGGTCGGCGGCCGAGGACGTCGGAGAGCCCGCCGGTGGGCAGCTCCAGGGCGGCGGTGGTGAGCGAGTGGGCGGCGAACAGCCCTGCGACGGTGCCGAGCGGGAGGCCGCGTGCGGTGAGTAGCAGCACCAGGGGGGCGGTGGCCAGGCCGAGCGGTAGCCAGTAGAGCAGGCAGGTCGTCAGGTATCGGCGGCGGGCCGCGTGTTCGTCCGGCGGAACGGTCATGCGGGATCGTCCTGGCCGGTGGATGCGGGCGCGGGCGCGGGTGCGACCGTGGGCGCGGCCACGGACACGGGCGCGGCTGCGCGGGCGGCCGTGGGGACGCCCCCGTCGGTGGGTGCCGGGGTGGGTGCCGGGGCCGGGGCGAGCGGCCCGGCGGCGGTGATCGACGCGACCATGGGAGGAGGGTAGACCGCTCCGGGCGCTCTGCAGAAGGAGTCCCGCAGCGCCGGTTCCCTCCCGTCAGGGTCACAACTCGGTTGCACCACAGGTGATCTGACGGTCCGGAGGGAATGGGTGCGAGGGACTGTTCGGAACGAGGGGGCGGGCCGTGGGCGGGCGGGGGCGGCTGCTGTGGCGGCTGGTCGGGGCGGCGGTGCTGTTCGGAGTCCTGGCGGGACTCGCGGCATCGCTGGTGGTGCTGGCGCTGACGGGGCCGGTCGACGGGATCCGGGAATACACGAGAGAGCACTGCGTCGTGATCTGGGGGCGGAACTGCTGACGCTCCCTCAGGGGCGGTCGAACAGCGGGGCGCCGCCGGCCAGACGGGACCATTCGGCGTCCGGATCGCGCTGGGTGCGGTAGACGAGGTGCAGCCGCACCGCGCCGTCGGGGGAGGCGAAGCGTGCGAGCGGCCCGTCGGCACCGGGCAGCGCGCGCGGCTCGGCCCACTGCTGGGCGAGAACGGCCAGGGGCGCGCCTCCGTCCACGGTCAGCACCCAGGTGGCACGGCCGCCGGAGACGGACGCGGGGTAGCGGGCCGCGAGCAGCGCGAGGCCGGCCTCGTGCACCGTCGCGCCCTCCCGGAGGGCGAGTTCGGCGGCGTGCGGGGCATCGGTGTCGTCGCCCATCGCGACGCTGTCCCGGGTGAGTCGGACCATCACGAGGATGAGAATACGCTGCTCCGACCCCTCCCAGAGGCGGATGCCGAACCCTCCGTCAGGCGCATGGGAGGGTGGTGGGTATGCATGCTAGCTTCCGGCGCATGGGATCACGTGGGGCACGTGGAGCAGCGGCACAGCAGGCGATCGAGGGGCTGAAGGAGCTGGTCGGGGAGGGTCTGGCGGTCGAGGAGCTGTTCCGCCGGGCGGACGAACTCCTGCGCGGCGTCCTGGAGTACGACGCCGTCTGCTGGCACTCGGCGGACCCGGCGACGGGCCTGGTGACGTCCGTGCTGAGCGACGACCTCAGCCTGGCGACCTTCGAGGACGCCGTCCGGCTGGAGGTGTGGGAGGACGACTACGCGACCTTCCCCAAGATCCGTCTCAGCGGTGTCCGGGCGGAGACGCTCAGCCGGGCCACGCGGGGGGAGCTGAGCGAGAGCATCCGGTTCCGCGAGCTGATCAGCCCCGCCGGGTTCGGCGACGAGCTGCGCGCGGTGTTCGACGCGCACGGCGGGATGTGGGGCTGCGCGGCGTTCATGCGGGGCGCCGACCGGGGGCCGTACCTCGGCCAGCAAAGGGAGTTGGCCGACCTCGCGGCGCGGCACCTGGGCAACGCGCTGCGCGCGTGTCACCTCCCGGCCGTCGGCGAGACCGGTCCGGGGGCCGGCCCGGGAGAGGGGGAGCCCGGTCCGGCCGTGGTCGTGCTCGGCCCGTCCAACCGGCTCCTCGCGATGGCGGGACCGGCCGAGGACCTGCTGCTCCGGCTCGCGGACCCGAGCCGGACGTCGCTCGGCGTCCCGACCGCATTCGCGATCGCGGCCGAGCAGGCGCGTCGGACCGCCTGCGGGCTGCCGGTGCCGCAGACGAAGATACGGGTGCAGGACCGGGACGGTCAGTGGTACGTGCTGCACGGGTCGGCGCTGAAGGGCGGCGCGGCCGGCGAGGTGACGGTGGTGGCGGCCCCGGCGACACCCGCCGACGCCATGCCGCTCTACCTCTCCGCCTACGGGCTGACGGTGCGGGAGCAGGAGGTCGCGCTGCTGCTGGTGCGCGGGTGCGACACCCGGGACGTCTCGCGGCTGCTCGCGATGACGCCGTACACGGTGCAGGACCATCTCAAGTCGGTGTTCGCGAAGGCGGGCGTGGCCAGCCGCCGCGAACTCGTCGCCCGGATCATGCTCGGAGGCGGGGCCCCGTAGGGGCGTGAGCGGGTGTACGTTCTGACGGGTCGGCAGGCGCCGGACCGGTGACCGTGACGGGAACCACCGTTCGTTAGCTGACCATGGGGGGTTCCGCACCGGGCCCGCCGGGCCGTCCGGAGGGGGCCAGGAATGAGCATGGACGAGACCGCAGGTCCGGCGGGAACCGGTGGTGGCGGCGGAAGCGCCGGAGGCGTCGGGGGAGACGGCACCTCCACCACGCCCGGAACGGCGACCGCCGTCGACGGCCCGGGCGGCCCGGGAGGCCCGGGCACGCCGGAGCAACCGGGCGGTGACGGCGGCCCGGGCGGAGGCGACGTCGGTGACGGCGGGGCCGGCCGCCGGGCGGGGAAGGAACGGCGGAAACGTCCGCTCTGGCAGGAACTGCCGCTCCTGATCGGCATCGCGATCCTGCTCTCCCTGGGCATCAAGACCTTCTTCGTCCAGGCTTTCTCCATCCCCTCGGGCTCGATGCAGCACACCCTGGAGAAGGGTGACCGCGTCCTGGTCGACAAGCTCACCCCGTGGTTCGGCGCCGAGCCGGAACGCGGCGAGGTGGTGGTCTTCAGGGACCCGGGCGGCTGGCTGGGCCCGGTGCCCAGGTCCGAGGGCAACGGCTTCGTCGAGGGCATCCGTACGGCGCTCAGCACCGTCGGCCTGCTGCCGTCGGACGACGAGCAGGACCTGATCAAGCGCGTCATCGCGGTCGGCGGCGACACCGTCGAGTGCAAGGAGGGCAGTCCGGTCAGGGTCAACGACGTGGCGCTGGACGAGCCCTACCTCTTCCCCGGGGCGACACCCTGCGGGGACGCGCCCGTCGGCACCGTCACCGTCCCCAAGGACCACCTGTGGGTGATGGGGGACCACCGGAACGACTCGCGCGACTCGCGTTTCCACGTCAACGAGCCGAGCGGCGGCTTCGTCCCGGTGAAGAACGTGATCGGCCGGGCGTTCGTGATCGCCTGGCCCCTGACGCGCTGGGACACCCTGCCCGTGCCGGACACCTTCGACCAGCAGGGCCTCGCCGCCGGCAGCACGTTGGGCGGGTCGGCGGGTGACCCGCTCGGAGGGCCTCCGGCGCCGGAGGCCGCCGTGACGGCCGTCGCCGTTCCCCTCGCCCTGTGGGCGCGCCGGCGCACCGCCCGCAGGGGGCGCTGACCCCCTCGCACCGCCGGCCCGTCCGGCTCGCCCCGGTCAGGCGCGGCGGGCGCCGTAGCGGGCGAGGAAGAGGTCGATCCCCGCCTCGATCACCACGGCGAGCTCCGCGTCGTCGACCGGGGTTTCGGGGGCGAAGGTGTGCGCCAGCTGCGGGATGCCGACGGTGATGGCCACCAGTTGCTGGACGGCGAGTCTGGGATCGGGCACGTCCAGCTCGCCCCTGGCGGTCAGCTCGGTGAGCGCCTCGACCAGGGGGCCGTTGTTCATGTCGTAGGTGACCTGGTACCAGAGCCGGCCGAGCTGGGGGAACCGGTCGATCTCGCCGATCACCAGGCGGCGCAGCGACATGATCTCGGGGCGCAGCAGGATCCGGGCCAGCTCGGTGGCGTGCCGGACCAGCGCGCCGCGCAGGTCCGGGGAGTCGGTGACGGCGCGGCCGGCCGGCGTCAGATCGGCGTAGGTCCTGGGCAGGACGCCGCCGACGACGGCCAGGAACAGGCGTTCCTTGCTGCCGAAGTGCTTGTAGATGGTGGCCTTCGAGACGCCGGACCGGCCGGTGATGGTGTCCATCGAGGCCGCCGAGTAGCCCTCGGCGAGGAACTCGGCGAGCGCGGCGTCGATGATCGCCCGACGCTTGCGGGAGGCGGCGTCGGAGGGGTCCGGGATGATCGGGATGCCGTACTGGTCGGTCGCGTCCTGGGGGTCGGCTCCCATGGCTGTCCTTCGCGCGGTGGTGGGGGGTGCGGGGCGGGGTGGCGGCGTCGGACCGCCGGTGGCGTCCGGTACCGGGCACCGAGGCCGGAATCAGGAGGAACCGGGCACCGGGAACGGGCGCCCAGTATATGAACTGAACCGTTCGGTCGGCAAAGGAGGGCGCCGGTCGTACCGGTGGCGACGCGGGCCGGGAGGGCCGGGTGCCGTCACGTCCCGAATGAACTACACCGCCCGGCGCACTGTCAATACTGAACTGTTCAGTTGACACTCTGAACTGATCGGTTTAGTTTTCTCGGTGTCGGCAACGACGAGCACGAAACGACCACCTCCACCGAAGGAGCCCGCCATGACCGCCTCCAGGATCTTCGCCATCTCCGGCTCGCTGCGTGCCGACTCGCACAACACCCGACTGCTGCGCGCCGCACAGAAGTTCAACCCGGGCGGCCAGGAGATCGAGATCTACGAGGGCCTGCGCGACATCCCTCCGTACGACCTGGACCTCGACACCCCCGAGCTGCGGCCCGCCGTCGTCCAGGACCTGCGCCGCCGGGTCCAGGAGGCCGACGGCCTGCTGATCGCCACGCCGGAGTTCAACTACTCCATCCCCGGCGTGCTCAAGAACGCCATCGACTGGCTGAGCACCGACTGGACCCGCACCGAGGGCCTGCCCCTGCACCGCAAGCCGACCGCCATCCTCGGGGCCGCCCCGACCAACTTCGGCACCGTCCGCGCCCAGCTGGCCCTCCGTCAGGTGTTCGTCTGGACCGAGACCGACGTCGTCGTGAAGCCCGAGGTCATCGTCTTCCGGGCGCACGAGCGCTTCGACGGGGACGGCAACCTCACCGACGAGACCACCGTCGGACTGCTCCAGGGCCTGCTCGCCGCGCTCCAGGAGAAGATCGACGCCCGCGCCGCCCGCCCGGCGAGCTGACCACCGGCGCCGACGACGGCAACGGGACCGGCGCCGAAGACGGTTCGAAGCAGGATCCGTCCCTCATACCGTCGGCGCGGGCGCCGGGTTGCCCTGGTGGGTGAAGGCGGCCCAGTGGTGGAGGTGGTGGAGGTCCGACCGGGTGGCCTCGTGGCGGAGGGGACCGTCGAGGGCGGGCGGGAACGCGCGGCCGGGGTCGATCATCCACATCTGGGCGGCGCGCAGGGCGTCGGGCGGAGCCAGTCCGCCGGCGGTGAGGTGGTGGTGGAAGACGGCCGTCATCACGGCGGTCGGACCGTCGCGCACCGCCCAGCGGGATCCCACGACGTCCGCGGCGCCACCCGTGACCAGCGCGGTGGAGAGGGTAAGCGCCTCGTCGTGGTGGCGCGTACTCAGATCGGTCTCGCAGGCGCTCAGCACGACCAGCGGGCCGGCGTCGCCCGGCCGGCGGCGGGCGGCGCAGTCGAGGATGCCGGCCACGGTGAGCCGGCCTGATCCCGGGGCCGCACCGGGAGGGTCGGCCAGCCACAGCGCGGAGTCGGTGGGGCGCGGTGCGGCCAGGGCGTGGCAGGACAGGTGGACCACGGAGGCCGGTAGGTCGCCTCCGGGCAGCGCCGCGAGGATCTCCGCCGGTGTGCCCGCGGCGTCCGGTGCCTCGTCCGCGGAGAAGAACTCGCCGTAGCGGAGCGCGTCGGGGTAGCAGGCGGCGCGCAGCGCGGCCGTCTCGATCTCGGCCCACGGGAGGCTCAGCCCCGGGTCGGCGACCAGTACCTGCCGGCCGGCGGCCGGGGGCATCCGGCGCCGGGTGGTCGCGGCCAGGAACCGGGCGCCGGACGGGGCGTAACTGAGGACGGCCTCCTGGCAGGCGTACCGGTGACCGTGCTCGCCGTGCCCCCGGACGTACGCGGCGTGCCACGGCACGGCGCCGAGCCGCTCGCAGGGCACCAGCACGATCCTGGGCGGCTGGGGCGCCGTACCCTCGGGCACCGGCCCCCGGGGCTCCGGCGGAGGGGGCACCGCCGCGAGGACCGGGCCCATCACGGCCCGCCCGGCCCACTCGCACAGCGCGCGCAGCGCGTCCTGCCACCGTCCCTCGCAGGCCGCCCGCGACGACGCGTCCGCCGCCGGATCGGCGAGCGCGCGGGAGCGCTCTGCCGCGGCGTCGAGGTAGCGTTCCAGCGGCGGGCTGCCCGTGGCCAGCAGCTCCGGCAGGGGGAGCAGGACGGGACCGGTGGAGGGCCGCAGGATCAGTGCGAAGCCCGGCAGCGTGCGGTCGGGCAGCGGCATGCCGGGCACCAGGTAGACCAACGCGTCCGTGTCCGTGGCCGCGAGGCCGGCGACCAGATCGGCCACGTCGGCGGTGTCCGCCGGCTGCCCGGTGCGGGGGGCGTCGGGGGTTGCGCGACGGACGAGGCCGAGCACGGCCAGCGCCTGGCGCCGCAGGCTGCCGGGGATCGGCGGGCCGTCGGTCGCTGTCGACGGCCCGCCGGCGTCCTCCGGCCGCAGCGGGCCCGCGGTGACCTGGGCGCGCCACCGCCGGGCCAGGTCGGGACGGCCTGCGGCGTCAAGGCGTTCGGGGATGCCCCGGGACGCGTCGGCGGCCTGGAGCACCAGGGTGCGCCCCTTCTCCAGGTCGGCCACCGCGTCGGCGGGCCGCCGGGTGAGGAAGGCGGCGAACGCCAGCCGCCGGGCCAGCACGGCACCGGCGAGGGCCGCCGACAGGCCGTGGTCGGCGCCGATCTGGAGCAGGACGTCGGCGGCCAGCTCGTCCAGCGCCTCGCGGGTGATCTCCACGAACGCCCGGGCGTCCTCGCGCCCGCCCGGGCCGCCCCGGGCGGCGCGCATCATGTGGGCCTCGGCCAGCTTCGTCAGGACGTCCACGCGATGCGTCCCGCCGCGCCCCTCGGCGAGCAGCGCGCGGGCACCGGACAACTCCGTGACGGCCTCGTCCAGGAGCGCCGGATCGTTCTCGCCGCGCATGACGGCGAACAGCAGACGCAGGCCGAGCGTGGCACGGCGGCCGTACTCGTGATCGTGATACCGCTCCGGTTCGTCGAGTGCCCGGCGGAACGCGGCGAGTGTGCGGTCCAGGGCGGTGCGGTCCTCGGGCCCGGCGAGCCCGGGCACCCCGGGCGTGCCGGCCTGCCCGGGGTCGGCGAGCAGGTCGTCGATCCGGCCGAGCCGCTGCGTCAGTTCGCCGCGCAGGCCGCTGTCCGGTGGCAGCGCGTCGTACCGGCCGCGGAGCTCCTCGACCAGGCGCGGCAGGGCCTCGTGGTCGCCGGTGCGCTGCGCGTACTGCAGCTCACGGTCCGCGGTGGAGAGCGCGATGTCGACGGCGAACGGTGAGTCGGGCGGCACCGAGCCGTCGCGTTCCAGCGCGGCGCCCAGCCCGCGCAGGGTGACCAGCGAGGCGTCGGCGTCCTGGAGACTCCCGCCGTACGTGGCGGCCTGCTCCAGCACCGCGACCAGGTCCGCCTTCAGGACCAGGGACCACCAGGACCCTGCGGCGGCTGCCCCCACTGCCTCCCCGAGCAGGGTGGCGGCGTCCTCCAGATAGCCGGGATCGCCGGTCCGATAGGCCAGCAGCCGGTCGAGAAGGGCGGCCTGGCGCCGCTCGCGCAGCCCGACATGGGTGACGAAGTCCATGACGTGGCCGGGGAGATGGGCTGCCAGGCCGGGCTCCGGGATGACGCCGGCCGGCCACTCCGTCAGACGGATGCGGTCGTCGTCCGGATCCGGTGCGGGCCGTTCCGTGGTGCCGAAGTCGACCGATCCGGGTTCCCGGATCTCCGCGGCCAGGAGCAGGTAGGCATGGAGTCTGGCGACCCGGGCCCGCTCGGGTGCGTTCGACGGCAGCGCGCGGAGCGCCCGCAGCGCTACGTCGGCGACCCGGCGAACCCCGGCGGCGCCGGTGCCCCCGCCCGTGGCGGCCAGGCACAGCAGCGACGAGGCCTCCGCGTCGATCCCCAGCTCCGTGTGCGACCCGCCGTTCGCTCGGGTGTGCGTCGCGACGGGCAGCCAGCACAGGAGACGGGTGAACTGCGGCGTGCTGCGCGCACCGGCCAGGGTCACCAGGCCGCGGACGGCCTTGAGCAGCGCGTGCTCGGCGCGGTCGACGTCGTCGGCCGCGCCGCCGGTGTCCCGCTCCCGGTCCCGGTCGGATGCGGCAGCGTCCGCGGCCCCACCGCCCGCCGACGGTTTGGCGTCCGCCGCGCCGGCGGTGAGCATCCGCTCGACTTTCCCCTTGATCCTTGCGTACATCCGTTCGAGCTCCGGGTCTAGCGACGCCGCCGTGATGCGGTCGACCACGTCCCGGGCTTCGACGAGGTCCCGGCGCGCCGCATCGGTCAGCACCCGTCCGTCCGTCGCGTCGAGCAGCGCGTGCAGCAGGGCGGTGCGGGTGCCGTCGGTGCGGAGCAGGGCCCAGGGCGTGAGCAGGAGGAACAGCACCATGCGGGCCTCTGCGGCGAGCATGCCGGTCGGCGGCCCGTCGCGGTCCACGAGCCGCAGGCGCCGCAGCGCCTCCGCCCGTT
This sequence comes from Streptomyces sp. BE303, assembly GCF_036290945.1. Lineage (NCBI taxonomy): Bacteria > Bacillati > Actinomycetota > Actinomycetes > Kitasatosporales > Streptomycetaceae > Streptomyces > Streptomyces sp. BE303. The sequence continues at coordinate 184,222 of NZ_JAQYWZ010000959.1, read as the reverse complement.
CCGCGGAACTCGCGGGCGAGGCCCCGGACGTTCCGCACCCGGTCGTGTTCAGCCAGCGGATGCCGAGCAACATGCCCAGGTGTACGAAGACGATGGCGAAGTCCGCCCCGTCCTGCGCCAACGCGACCTCGACGCGGGCCAGACGGTCGATCACCGGCCCCAGGGTCTCGGCGGTCTGCCCGTCTCGCGACCGGTGTAACAGCCGTCGGGCCTCCAGGACGGCGTCTGCCGCGATCTCCGGCAGTCCCGCCGACCCGGTGCCGTCGTCGTCCCGTACGTCCTCGCCGACCATCGGTTCCCCTACCGTTGCGCGCGCCCCGTCCCCGTTCTCCAGGGGCCGGTGTGCCGCGCGCGTCGGCCGACGCTCCGACGGTATCGGGCGGGCCGTGGCTCCTGGTCGAACGGGCAGATCCGCATCATGCACGTCACGCGGCCGGTTGACCACCGTGGCCGCGCGTCGGGGCGGCGCGGTGTCGGTGACGGCGGCCGGTCGTCGGTCTGCGGTCCGCGGCCGGACGTCTCAGCCGGCGAAGCGCGGGACGACCAGGCCGGACTCGTACGCGATCACCACCGCGTGGGTGCGGTTCTGGGCGCCGAGCTTGCTCAGCACGTTCCCGACGTGGGTCTTGACCGTCTCCAGGCTCACCGTGAGCGAGTCGGCGATCTCCGGGTTGGACAGGCCCGTGGCCATCGACCGCAGCACCTCCTCCTCCCGGCCGGTCAGCGCCGCCCTGGGCAGCGCCTCGGAGGAGTCCAGCGGGCGCGCGGCGACCATCCGGCGCAGCGCCGCCGGGAAGAGGATCGCCTCGCCCGCCGCCACGACCCGCACCGCTTCGGCGATCTGCCGCACCGGGAGCCGCTTGAGCACGAAGCCGCTGGCGCCCGCACTCAGCGCGGCGGTGACGTAGTCGTCGTTCTCGAAGGTGGTGATCACCACGACCTTCGGGGGTTCGGCCGACTCGGCGAGCAGCTGCCGGGTGGCGTCGATCCCGTTGCGGCGGGGCATCCGCACGTCCATCAGGACCACGTCCGGCCGCAGCCGCTGCGCCAGCTCGACCGCCTCGACGCCGTCGGCGGCCTCCCCGATCACCGAGATCCCCGGTTGTACCGACAGCAGCGTGCGCAGTCCGCTGCGGGTCACCTCGTCGTCGTCCGCGATCAGGAGCGTGACGGCGGTGACGGCGGTGACGGCAGTGTCGGTGGGGCCGGCCGGGCCGGTGGTTCCGGTGGCTCCGGTAGTGGAGGAGGGGGAGGCGGTGCCGTGGCCCGCGTCGGCCGCCCCGGCCGGGTGTGGGGCGGGGCCGGTCGGGCCGGCCGCGCTCGCGTCGGAGCCGATCATGCGGACAACCGTACCGGCAGCCGGACCGCCAGCCGCCAGTGCTGCGGACCGTCCGGGCCGGTCTCGATCTCACCGTGCAGCAGCCGAACGCGCTCGGCCAGTCCCGGCAGGCCGTGTCCGGAGGTGGGGAAGGAGCCCGGGCTCCGGCCGCTGCCGGCCCCGGTCCCCACGGCGGTCCGGTTGACCACGCTGAGCTCCAGGCCGTCCGGAGCGGCCGCCACCCGGACCTCGATCGGGCCGCCGGTCCCGTGCCGCAACGCGTTCGTCAGACCCTCCTGGAGGATCCGGTACGCCGCCCGGGAGAGCGTCCCCTGCACCTGCGTCAGCTCGCCGGACAGCTCCGGCTCCACCAGGGCGCCGGCGTGCCGGATCCGGTCCAGGAGCTCGGGCAGGTCGGCCAGGGTCCGGGTCGGCGCGGTGCCCGCCTTCTCCTCGCGCAGCACGCCCAGCACGTAGTCCAGGTCCTCCAGGGCGGCCCGGGTCGACTCCTCGATGCTGCGCATGGCGGCCCGCGCCGCCACCGGGTCCGCGGCCAGTACCTCGCCCGCCACCGCCGCCTGGACGGTGGCGGCCGTCAGGGTGTGCCCGATCGAGTCGTGCAACTCGTGGGCCAGTCGGTTGCGTTCGGCGAGTCGAAGTTCGCGCTCGGCCGCCAGGGCGAGTCGCTCGGCCGACGACGGACCGAGCAGCCTCGGCGCCGACCACCGCAGAGCGCTCGTCACGGCCCCGCACACGACCGCCGCCAGGAGCAGGCAGACGGCCGCCAGCACCCAGCTCCAGACACCCGTCACGCGTATCGACCGGTCGAGCAGCGTCAGCTTCGCGTCGGTGCCGGTCCAGTTCTCCGGCATGGCCACGGCGGCGGCGACCAGCACGGTGCTCGCCAGGCCGCCCGTCCACCCCAGCGTGACGTGCAGCAGCAGCCAGGCCGGAGTCCGCCAGCGGTCGGCCCGCGACGGTGCGGCGGGGGCCGGTGCGGGAGAGGGCTGTGCGGCGGACGTCGGCGCGGTGCCGGCCGGGCGCGCGGGCCGGGGGGCGGCCACGGGATCGGGCAACGGCACCTTCAGGAGCCGGCGGGCACCCGCGATCAGCGCCCGCCGCGTGGTGCGGAGCAGCCCGACGGCACCGACCAGGACCGCCCAGACCAGCAGGCAGAGAGCGGCCTGCACGCCGAAGGGCGCGGACGGCCAGGCCAGCGCCGGCAGGATCGCGAAGGGCAGCAGGGGGAGGCTCGCCAGCGCGCCGCAGTAGGCGAACAGCACACCCGAGTACGTGGAGCCGCGCAGGAGCGGCCGGAGTCCTTTGATCATGGTCGTCAGTATGGCCGCGCAGCTCACAGGGGACCTCCCCCGATCGGGGGAGCGCTCTCTCCCACCCTCCCGGGGCCTGTCGTCCCGACCTCCCGCCGTCCGGCGGTGTGCGACCGCGACCGCGACCGCGACCTCGGGGATCGGGATCGTGTCCCGACCGACCGTCGGATCGCCGGCCCGCCACGTGCGTCGGAGTCGGGGTCGGAGTCGGAGGGGGAGGGGACGGGGGCGGGGGTGGCCGTCCGAACCGCGTCGATTATATTTCTACACGCCTGTAGAAGTTTGTCGAGGGGGCGGCCCGTGGGTCGACGACGTGACGCTCCCGCGCCTGGATCGAGGAGCACGATGACGCACCGGATCGCCCGTTGGACCGCCGGATTCCTGGTGGCGCTCGTCGCCGCCGCCGGACCGACCGCCCTGGCCGCCGGCACGGCGGAGGCCGCGCCCCGGAGCTCCGCGCCGGTGGCGTCGGTGACGGACCCGGCTGCCGGATCGGACCGGCTGCCGCAGTCGACGCACGTGACCCTGGCGGATCGGGCGGCGCGGACGGATCCGGCGGACCAGGGGGATCGGACGGTTCGCGCGGCCGGGGTGTCGCAGGCGGGTCCGGTGGCGGCCGAGAAGGAGAAGAAGAAAGGTTTCTTCGCCAAGCTGGGCAAGTTCCTGCTGGTGGTGGTCATCCTGGTGATCCTCTTCTTCGTCCTGCTCGTCGTCGCGATCGTCTACACCGCCAAGCGCATCCTCGGTCGCCGCCGCTGACGGGCCGTAGCGCCCGCACCACCGGTGGTGGGCCGGCCGGGGACGACCCCGGGCCGGCCCGCGACCGTACGGACCGCGGCCGTTTCGGCCCGCCACCGTTTCGCGCCGCCGCCGTTTCGGGCCACCGGGGTCGAATTGGCCCTGGCCGGGCCCGTGCCCGCCCGGTGAGGATGGGCGGCATGAGCGACTTCCACCACGCGCTGCACCCTGAGAGCCGGATCGTCCACCCGCCCGTCGAGGAGGTGACCGGCAGCCGGCCGCTGGGGGTGCCGCTGCACCAGGGCCACGTCTTCGCCTTCCCCGACAGCGACGCGCTGGCGCACGCGTTCACCGGCCCCGGTCAGGCCTTCCTCTACAACCGCTACGGCAACCCGACGGTCCGCTCGCTGGAGAACGCGGTGGCCGACCTGGAAGGCGGTGCCGGCGCGCTGGCCACCGCCTCCGGGATGGGCGTGATCAACACCGTGCTGCTTGCGCTGCTCCGCTCCGGCGACCACGTGATCGCCCAGCGGAGCCTGTACGGCGGCACGTTCGCCACGCTCGCCGACCTGGCGGAGCGCTGGGGTGTGGAGGTCACCCACGTCGGGGGCGACGACCCGGAGGAGGTACGCGCCGCCCTGCGGCCCACCACCCGGCTGCTGCACCTGGAGACCGTCTCCAACCCGACCACGCGGGTCACCGACCTTCCCGCGCTGATCGGCGTCGCCCGGGAGGCGGGCGTGCTGAGCGTGGTGGACAACACCTTCGCGACCCCGCTGATCTGCCGGCCGATCGAGCACGGCGCCGACATCGTGGTGCACTCGGCCACCAAGTACCTGGGCGGTCACTCCGACGTACTGGCCGGTGTCGCGGTCTTCGCCGACGCCGAGCTGCACCGGCGGGTCTGGCAGCACGCGATCGAACTGGGCTCCTCCCTCGACCCGTTCGCCGCCTGGCTGACGCTGCGCGGGATGCAGACCCTCGGTCTGCGGCTGCGCCGGCACTGCGAGACGGCGTCCGACCTGGCCGGCCGGCTCGCCGCGCACCCGGCCGTCACCACCGTCCACTACCCGGGCCTGCCCGCCCACCCCGACCACGAGCTCGCCCGCCGGCTGCTGCCCGACGGACAGGGCGGCGTGCTCGGCGGCGGGGTGCTGGCCTTCGACCTGGCCGGTGGACGGGACGCCGCCCGCACCTTCACCGAGTCGGTCCGGCTGGCGGCGCTCGCGCCGTCGCTCGGCGGGGTGCACACGCTGGTCATGCACCCGGCGAGCACCTCGCACCGCCAGCTCGACGACGCCGAGCTGGCCGCCGCGGGGATCAGCCCGGGCACCGTCCGGGTGGCCGTCGGCATCGAGCACCCCGAGGACCTCTGGGCCGACCTGGAGCAGGCGCTGGCCAAGCTCTGAGGTCCGCCACCGGCCGGGCCCGGCGCGGCGGTCGGGACGATGGGAGGGGCGGCGGGAGGGGCGATGGGAGGGGCGGCGGACGGGGCGGTGGGTGAAGCGGCGCGGGGTCCGGCCGGGCACACCCCTGGAGCGGGGTCACGGCCGGGCCCGGGGCCGCGCGGCCAGGACGGCGACGTCGTCCTCGGCCGGGCCGGCGCCGGGGGAGTAGGGGCCGAGCGCGTGCAGCACCGCGTCCAGCAGGTCGTCCAGGTCCCCGGCGGTGGGGAGCCGTAGTGCGGCGAGCCGGGCGAGCGAGGCGTCGATGTCCTCGCCGCGCCGCTCCACCAGGCCGTCCGTGTAGAGCAGGAGGGTCTCGTCGGGCAGGAGCTCCCGGCCGACCTGTTCGTAGCCGCCGACGCCGGTCCCGAGCGGTGGACCGGTCGGGATCCGCAGTAGTTCGGTCGGCCGGTCCGGAGCGATCAGGGCCGGCGGCAGGTGGCCCGCACTGGAGAAGGTCCAGCGGCGCCGGCCGGGGTCGGCCAGCGCGAGCAGGCAGGTGGCGGGGCGGGCGGACTCGTTGGCGGCGATGACGGTGTCGAGCTGGCGCAGGATCCGGTGCGGCGGCAGGTCCGTGCCCGCCACGTCGCGCAGCGTGGAGCGGTAGTTGCTCATGTCGACGGCGGCCTCGACGCCGTGGCCCATCACGTCGCCCATCACCAGCAGGGTCCGGCCGAACGGCAGCCGGACCGTCTCGTACCAGTCGCCGCCGACCACCGAGCTGGTGCCGGACGGCAGGTAGCGGGAGGCGAGTTCCAGGTTCTGGTGCGGGTGGCCGGGCTCGCTCAGCAGGGCGCGCTGGAGGTCGAGCGCGATGCCCTGCGAGTGGCTGTACCGGCGGGCGTTGTCGATGCCGGTGGCGGCCCGGGCGGCGAGGTCGCCGACGAGGACGGCCTCGTCCGTGGTGAAGACGGGGGCGGTCGGGGGTGCGGTCGGCGCCGTGGCGTCACCGGTGCCGGCCGTGCCGGCCCGGGCCAGGGTCATCAGCCCGACCAGCCGGCCGCGCGCGGTCAGCGGGACGACGAGGACCGACGTCACCCCGGCGGCCCGGTACGCGGCGAGGCTCGCCGGGTCGGGTGCGGCGTCGGCCAGCTCCTCGGGGGAGCGCGGCCCGACCAGGACCGCTACGCCGGAGGCGAGGGCGCGGGAGGCGGCCGAGCCGTCCCGGTGGCGGACCGACTCGCCGGGGTGGGCGAGGCCGGCGACCGCGCCGCGCAGCCGGTCCGCGCAGCCGACGGCGGCGCGGCGCAGTCGCAGCCCGGACGCGCCGTGGCCGTGGACGGCGGTCTCCGTCGGCAGGAGGTCGACGGTGACCAGATCGGCGAGTCGGGGCACGGCGAAGGCGGCCAGTTCGGCGCACGTGGTGTCGACGTCGAGGGTGGTGCCGATCCGCTCGGCGGCGGCGTCCAGCAGCGCCAGCCTGGTGCGGGTCTGCGCCAGGTCGCGCCGCAGTTCCTGCACGGGGTCGGGGTCGTCCAGGACGACGACGACCACGCCCGTGACGTGCCCGGCGGCCGACAACGCCCGGTAGCGCACGCGGAGCCCCGGCGGTACGGGGGCGCCCGGGCCCTCCGGGCTGCCGGTGGTGTGCTCGCGGTCCCGGCCGTCGGCGACGATCCGGCGCAGCGTGCCCGCCGCGCCCCCGAACGACGTCGACTCGACCGGCCGGCCGAGCAGGTCGGCCCGGCGCAGCCCGGTGGCGGTGGCGAACGCCGCGTTGAGGTACTGCCAGCGCAGGTGCTCGTCCAGGATCGCCACGCCCGCCGGCAGCACCGCCAGGAGGTCACGGAGCAGGTCGGGCATGTCACCTTCGGTGAGGTCGCCGCCGCTCCCGGCGAAGGCCGCCGCCGCTGCCGCGAACGCCGTGGCGTCCGCGCCTGCGGGTGTGGCGCCCTCTCCTCCGCCGCCGTTCCGGAACCGCATGCCCCCATGATCACCCGCCCGGGCGCGGCACGCCCACGGTCGGTCGATCCTTGACCGATCGGGGGTGGGTGTTGTAGGAGGCCGCGACCGCTGCCGCGGAGGCGCGGCCGGCTCCGGGGCCCGCCGCGGGCTCAGGCGGTCGGCGGCTGCTTGAGCTTGGCCCAGACGGCTTCCAGGGCGGCGATGTCGGCGTCGTCCAGCCGGTCGTCGAAGGCCTCGGCGAGCGCGGTGCGGCGGGTGGCGTCGGCGGCGGCGAAGAGCGAGCGGCCCTCCGGCGTGAGGGCGATCCGCACCGAGCGGGCGTCGGTGGGGGAGGGGACGCGCTCGACGAGAGCGCGGGCCTGGAGCGAGTCGGCGACCCGGGAGACCTGGCTGCGGCTGAGCAGGGTCTTGGCGCCGAGGTCGGAGGCGGCGACCGGGGTGTCCTGGGCGTGCAGCCAGAGCATCACCTCGAACCAGGAGAGCGGCAGGTCGTGGGCCCGGGTGAGGGCCTGGTCGACGAGGGTGCTCAGGGTGGTGCCGGCCCAGACCAGGCCGTAGAAGGCGTGGTCGCGGGCGGTGAGGTCTCCCAGGGTGAGGTCGGTGCGCGCCATGCCGGCCACTCTACCGGTGTGCGTGTGCGTGCACGCATCCTGCTATGGTGTGTGTGCACGCACACAAACTCCAGGGAGTTTCGATGGCCACTCCGACGACCGGCCCGGCGACGGGCCCGGCGACCACTCCGGCGATCACTTCGGCGACCGGTCCGGCGACCGGTCCGGCGACCGCCGACCGCACCGTCCTGATCACCGGCACGTCCTCCGGCATCGGTCTCGCCGCCGCGGTGGGGGCGGCCCGCGCCGGCTACCGCGTCGTCGCGACCATGCGGGACACCGGCCGCTCCGGCGCGCTGACGGCCGCCGCCGCCGACGCCGGGGTCGCCGACCGGGTCGAGGTCGCCCGGCTCGACGTCACGGAGCCCGGATCCGTCGCCGCGTGCCTGGACGCGCTGATCGCCCGGTACGGCCGACTCGACGCCGTGGTCAACAACGCGGGCGCCGGCCGCGTCGGCACCGTCGAGCAGGACGGCCTCGACCCCGTCCGGGCGGCGATGGAGGTCAACTTCTTCGGTGTCGTCGAGGTCACCCGCGCCGCCCTGCCGCACCTGCGGGCGAGCGGCGGCCGGGTGGTCACCGTCACCAGCGTCGGCGGCGTGGTCGGCCAGCCCTTCAACGAGGCGTACTGCGCCGCCAAGTTCGCCGTCGAGGGCTTCATGGAATCCCTCGCCCCGGTCGCCGCGACCGTCGGCGTCCACGTCACCGTGGTCGAACCCGGCGCGGTGGCCAGCGAGTTCGTCGCCAGCCAGGCCATCGACCTGCCCGCCCTGCTGACCGCAGCCGGCCCGTACGCCCCCGCCCTGCAGTCGTACGCCGAGCGCACCCTCGCGGCCTTCGGCCAGGCCCAGAGCTCGGAGGAGGCCGCCGCGACCGTCGTCGAGGCGCTCACCGCCGAACGGCCGCCCTTCCGGGTACAGACCTCCGAGCGGGCCCGTGCCTTCGTCGGCGCCAAGCTCGCCGACCTCGACGGCTCGGCCGTCCAGCGGCTCACCGGCAGTTGGGTCGGCTGAGTCCCGACCCGGGCGGACGGTTCCTGGACGGACGGCCCCCGGCCCTTCGGTGCCCGGCCCGCCGGGGGAAAACCCGCCGGTGAGGGGGTTGACGACCGGTCATACTGGGCGGTGCCCAGGCCGGGGCGCCGACCGGGTGCTCCGCGCAGCGTCCGGACCGGAGGATGATCCGATGAACAGCCACCCACCGACCGCCGTTCCGGTGGCCGGGACGCAGCCGCAGCCGTGGAACCGGCAGCGGCTGCGCAGCAACAACGAGTGGCTGCTGCTGGAACTGCTGCGCACCGGCGGCCCGTCCTCGCGGGCCCAGCTCGCCCGTGACACCGGCCTCTCCAAGCCCACCGTCTCGACCGCGCTCGCCACGCTGGAAGCGGCCGGGCTCGCCCGGGAGGCGGGCCGCTACGTCCCCGAGCGCGGTCGCACCGCCGTCCTGTACGAACCGGACCCGACGGCCGGGTACGTGCTCGGCGTCGACATCGGCCGGGCCCGGCTGCGGGTGGCGGTCGCCGACCTCGCCGGCACGATCGTGGCCCGGCGCGACGTGCCCAACAGGGGCCGCACCGCCGACGCGGTGGCCGACGCGGTCGTGGCGGCGGCCCGGGAGACCACGACCGAGGCGGGCCTGACGGCGGGGGAGATCGTCCACGCGGTGATCGGCACACCCGGCGTCTGGGACGAGGAGCAGCGCGGCGTGCGGTACGCCACCAGCCTGCCCGACTGGGGCAGACCCGGGCTGTTCGACCGGATAGCCGCCGGTCTGGAGACCGGGATCACCGTGGGCAACGACGCGAACCTCGCCGCCCTAGGCGAGTACACCCTGGGGGCGGGCCGCGGGAGCGGCAGCCGGATGTTCGCCTACCTGCTGGTCGGTACCGGGCTCGGGGTGGGGGTGGTCAAGGACGGCGAACCGCTCACGGGAGCGCACGGTGCCCTCGGCGAGGTCGGCCTCGTCCCCCTGCCGCCGGGGCCGGACGGCGAGCCGGGCGGCACGATCGAGGAGGCGACGGCCGCCGACGCGATCGTGCGCACGGCACTGGACCTGGGCATGCCGGGGCCGCTCACGGCGCGGCAGGTGTTCGAGGCGGCTCGGGGCGGTGACCCGGCCGCCGCTGTCGCCGTCCGCCGCGCCGCCGGGCAACTCGCCTACGCGACCGCCGTGCTGTCGGCGGTCCTCGACCCCGATCTGGTCGTCCTCGGTGGCGGCGTCGGCGCCAGCGCCGACCTCCTGCTCGAACCGTTGGAGCACGCCCTCCGCGGGCTCACGGTGATGCGTCCGGCGCTCGCCCCGAGCCTGCTCGGCGACGAGGCCGTCCTGCTGGGCGCCGTCGCCACGGCGCTGGACATCGCCCGCCCCGAGGTCTTCGAACGCCGCTCCGCCCCGGTCGACTGACCGTCGGTCGGGCGGCGGCCGGACGCGCCGTCGGCCGGATCGCCGCACCCGGGCGGCGACCTGGCCACCGGAACCTCGGGTGGTCAGATCCCGGGGCCGTAACCGGGGTCCGGCCGGTGGCGGGGGGCGTACCACTCGGCGAGTCCCCACGCCGCGAGCGCGAGCACGGCCACGGCCGCGAGTGCCGCGAGCCAGGGACGGGGCACCCACCTCGCGACCAGCGCCCGGGCGAGGAGCGGTACCAGGACGCCGCCGAGCACGATGAGTGGCAGATCGACGAGGAGCACGCCCAGATCGCGGGCATGACCCTCGAATCCGCCGTCGACACGGAGGGCGGCCCGCGGTGCCCACACGAGGGCCCCGGTCGTCGCGCCGAGGCCGGCGAGAAGGCATCCGGTGCAGCCCCCGGCCCTGGGGTGCACCCGGGCGGTCCGTCCTGCGGGGCTTTCGCTCATGCCCACGACGGACGCGGTGGCGCGCTGCGCGGTTCCGGCGGAGCCACCTGGCCGGCGCGCGGTCGCTCGTCCTCGCGCGGTCGCTCGCCCTTGCGCGGTGGCTCGTCTCCGCAGGTCGGGGGCGACCGATCCACGATCACGGGCCGGCTGCCAACCAGGCGGTCACGGCCGCGGTGACGACGAGTCCGACGTTGAGTGTGATCCGGCGGTCTCCGCCCGTCAGGTGAACGGCGATCGCACCGGTCTGCAGGAGTACGAAGCCGATGGCCGCGGCCGGCGCCAGCCAGGGAGCGGTGCCGGTCAGCGGTGGCAGGACCAGACCGGTCGCGCCCAGTACCTCGATCGTCCCCAGCGCCCGCAGGGCCGGCAAGGGCGTGCGGTCGACCCAGGCCATCATCGGGCGGAGTCGATCGCGGCTGCGGATCACCTTCAGCGTGCCCGCGTAGAAGTAGAAGAGCGCGAGCAGTCCCGCGACGATCCAGTAGGCGATGTTCATGGTTCCCGTTCATGGCCCCCGGTTCGCGGGGGCCTGTCGATTGCGTCGATCACGTCGATCACGTCGATCACGTCGATCACGTCGATCACGTCGATTGCTTCGATTGCCAGGGAAGCCCTGGAGTGGGGCGGCTGGGCGGCTCCGTCCCGTCGGGTTCAGACGGGGTCGGTGGCGGGCTGTGTCGCGTAGCGACTCATCGCGTCGACGTTGGCCTGCGGCGTCAGCGGCCGGCCGTCGGCGAGCGACTCCTGAAGGTCTCGGAAGTACTGCACGTACAGGTCGGGCGTGAAGGTGCTGAGCATGACAGCGGGTTGGTCCGTCAGGTTGGCGAAGGTGTGCGGGGTGCCGGGCGGAACCATCACGAGCGTGCCCGCGGCGGCGTCGTAGTCCTCCTCCCCGACGGTGAACCGCACGGTGCCGGACAGCACGTAGAAGCCCTCGTCGTGTCGGCCGTGGCGGTGCTGCGGCGGGCCCTGCGTGTGCGGGGCGAGGACGGACTCGGCGATCGCGAGGCGGTGGCCGGTGTGGCTGCCGTCCTCCAGAACGCGCATGCGCGTGGTACCCAGAACGATCGTCTCGCCGTCCAGGGGACCCACCACCGAGATGACGGGGTCGGCCTGCGGTTCGGTGCCCTTCGCTTCTTCGGTCATGTTCACGAGTGCACCGCCGGGAGCCCGCCGGTGTCCAAGACCCGTTCCGCGGCACCGATACCTGGTGGGTATCGTTGCAGCGTGGAGCTACGGACCTTGCGCTACTTCGTGGCGGTCGCCGAGGAACTTCACTTCGGCCGGGCCGCCACCCGGCTGCACATGAGCCAGCCGCCGCTGAGCCGCGCGATCAAGCAACTGGAGGCCGAGGTCGGGGCTCTGCTCCTCGCCCGCTCGACCACCGGCGTCACGCTCACTCCGGTGGGCGCGGTGCTGCTCGACGAGGCGCGAGCCCTGCTCGACCACGCCGACCGCGTCCGGGTACGCGTGAGCGCGGCAGCCGGCGCCGAGACCATCACCGTCGGCATCCTGGGCGACGGCACGGACCCGGGAGTGGCCAGGCTGGCTGCGGCGTACCGCCGTAACCACCCCGGCCTGGACATCCACATCCGCGACACCGATCTGACCGACCCGACGTGCGGACTGCGCGCCGGACTGGTCGACGTCGCCCTCACCCGGGCGCCGTTCGACGAGACCGCCCTGACGGTGCGTACGCTGCGGGCCGATCCGGTCGGCGTCGTGCTGCGCGCCGACGACCCGCTGGCCCGCCGCGACCGGCTGCGGCTGGCCGAGCTGCGCGACCGCCGCTGGTTCCAGTTCCCGCAGGGCACCGACCACGTCTGGCAGGAGTACTGGAACGGCGGCAGGCCGCGTGAGGGACCAGTCGTGCGCGCCGTCCAGGAGTGCCTGCACGCGGTGCTGTGGAACGGCACTGTCGGCCTGGCGCCGCTCGGACACGACCTGCCCGCAGAGTTGACCGTGGTGCCGCTGATCGACATGGCGCCGAGCCGGGTGGTGGTGGTGTGCAACAGAGGGGAAACCAGCCCGTTGATCCGATCATTCATCGAGATCGCCACAGCAGCGTTCCGCCGCTGAGCGCCGACCGTGCCTCGTTCTTCGCCGAGGGAGCCGGCACGGGGCGCCGACAGCCGTGCGAACAACCTCCGGCGGCAGCCCGACGGAGAGCGAGTTGTTGATCGACCCACCACCGTAGACGGAGACGAAGTCCCGGTGGTCCGCCGGGAAGGGAGTGCCCTACCTGCGGGCCGCCTCGTCCCGGTCGACGGGATCGCCGGCTCCGGCGTGCGGTGGCAGGATCCCGGACAGTCGGGCAGCACTCGGGTGCATCGGTAGTGCCTCTCGGAGAGCTCGGACACGGCCCTGCCGAGCGTGCGCGTGTGCGCGGGGCCCACCACAGGACCGTACTTGCCGAGTTCTGGTTCGGGGTCGGTCGAGGGGCTCGGCCGGGTGTCTCGGCGGGATGCGGGTGTGGGGGCGGGCGTGAGGGCGGGCGGTGCGGGGAAGGAAGTTAGGGAGCTTTACTTGATCCTTCGTCGACGACTCCACCGGAGGTCGCGTGTTCCCCCGCTTCGCTCTCCTCGCCGCCGCGGCGGCGGCCCTGCTCGCGCCCGCCGTTCCGGCGGCGGCCTTCGCGGCCCCCGCCGCACAGACCGTCGACGTCTCCACCGCGGCCCAGTTGAAGGCCGCGCTGGCGGAGGCCGTGCCCGGGCAGACGATCCGGCTCGCCCCCGGTAAGTACCGGGGCGCCTTCGTCGCCCAGCGGCCGGGCACCGCCGACAAGCCCGTCACGCTCACCGGGCCGCGCACCGCCGTCCTGGTCAACGACGGCCCCTCCGGCTCCGCCCCCTCCTGCCCGGCGCCCACCTCCGGCTGGGACTCCGGTTACGGGCTCTGGCTGTACGGCGCGTCGTACTGGAACCTCACCGGCTTCACCGTGAAGGACTCCAAGAAGGGCGTGGTGCTGGACGGTTCGCCGCACGTGGTGATCGACGGCCTGTACGTGCACCACATCGACGACGAGGGCGTGCACTTCCGCCGCTCCTCCGCCGACGGGGTGCTCCGCAACGCGGTCGTCGAGTACACCGGCCGGGTCCAGCCCGAGTACGGCGAAGGCGTCTACCTCGGTTCGGCGAACTCCAACTGGGGCTGCCACGGCAACAGCAACGGCGCGGACCGCTCGGACCGGGTGCTGGTGGAGGGCAACCGCATCGGGCCGTACGTCACGGCCGAGGGGGTCGACGTGAAGGAGGGCACCTCGGGCGGCACGATCAGGGGCAACACGTTCGACGGACGCGGCATCAGCGGCCAGAACTCCGCCGACTCGTGGGTCGACGTCAAGGGCAGCGGCTATCTGATCGAGGGCAACAAGGGCACGTTCTCCTCGCCGGGGACCTTCGCCAACGGTTACGAGACGCACAATCCGGCCACCACGCCGTCCTTCCCGAACGGCTGCGGGAACGTCTGGCGCAGCAACACCTCGGACCTCGGCGGTGTCGGCGCGTACGCGATCCGGATCACCTCCGTGTCCGCCTGCTCCGGACGCCCCAACGTGGTGTACGCGTCCAACACCGTCGCGCGGGCGACTGCCGGCTTGACGAACATCCCCGTCACGCCCTGATCGGTGGGCCGGGGGCGTGACAGAAGTAGGGCTGAATGTGATCGAATCTGCCCGATGATCGACTCTCCGTGATCGCCAGATCTCGATCTGCTCACAAGTGCTTGAACGATGGACATGTCCGGTGGAAGAGCTGATTGACTCACGATCCTCTTTCAAGTGGAACGGAGCGTTCACGTCCATGCCTTCACGGATGCGCGGCGGTCGTCGCGGCCTGGCCGCCGTCGCCGGACTCGTCTTCACCGTCGGTCTCGCACTGACCGGTTGTGACCCCACGACGGCGGACACCGTCACCTCGGCCGCCACGACGTCCGCCACCGTCCCCGCGACCGCGCCCGAACCGGTGGTCCCGCCGAACACGCCCGCGGCCGCGCCCGTCCAGCCGACGACCCCGCCGGCGCCGACCGCCGCGCCGACCACGGACGTCGCGGTGCCGCCCCCCGCGGTCGCGCAGCCGCCCGCGCCGCAGACCCAGCCCACCAAGCCGGTCCAGCCCGCCGCACCGGTGACGCCCAAGGCGCAGCCGACGCCCACCAAGGCGGCGCCGCAGCCCAAGGTGACCACGGCCCAGCCGCCCACCGACCCGGAGCCGCCGGTCGCCGAGCCGAAGGCCCCCGAGACCAAGGCGGCTGCGGCCGGGGACTGCGAGATCCGCTCCAACGCGGGCAACTGCTACAAGGCGGGCCAGTTCTGCCGCAACGACGACTTGGGCAAGAGCACCCACGAGGCCGGTGGCCGGGTAATCACCTGCCGGATGGTCAGCGGAAAGCCGCACTGGCAGGTCTGACCGGACGGCACCCCGCGCGGGCCGCACTCGAACGCAGAGTGCGGCCCGCGCGGTGTCCGGCCCACCGTCGCAGGAACCGGGCCGAGCGGGGACGGCCCGACCGGCTCCCGACGACCTGCAGCGCACCTGCGGCGTGGCCTTCGTCCACGGCGGCCCGCAGCCTGCCCGCAGCCGCGCGATGGTCGCAACTCCGCTTCCGGCGACGCCCGCAGGAGCGCGCGCACGACCGACAGGGGCGTCACAAGTGCGCGTCCTACGCGTTCGGGTCCCACTCCGCGAGCTGGTCCATCGGCTCGGTGTCGCCCGTGATCTCCAGGCCGTCGAGCGGGATGCGCGCGTAGAAGTAGAGGACCAGTTCGCTGGCTGCGCCCCGGATCGCCAGGTCGCCCGGCTCCGCGTCGGCGGCGAGGTCGTCGCAGTGGACGCCGTCGGCGTTGAGGGTCAGGCGCCAGGAGCGGCCCTCGGTCGCGTGCAGGTCGATGGTCGCCGGCTTGAACGGCCAGGGGACGGTCGTCGCCGAAACGGTCGTCAGGAACTCGTCGACGCCCTCGACCGCGACGTCCGTCGGCAGCGGCTGCGCGGCCCCCTGGGTGAGCTGGACGTCGTAGGTGTGGACGGCGATCTCCTGGATCTGGTGCCTGGCCAGGGCTCCGCTGGTCTCCGGGGCCTGCGAGCGGCCCCACCAGGTCCAGCAGCCGCGGTCCGGGCCGGCCTCGCGCATCGCGTCGAGCATGAGCCCGGTCGACTCGGCGAGCCAGGCGTCCAGGGCTTCGCGGTCGCGGGGCGCGGTCGGGGCGCCCTTCGGGTCCGTCTTCGCCGGGGGCGCGGCGCCCGGGCCCGCGGCGACGATGGCGGCCTGGCGGCGGCGACCGTCGCCGAGGTGCTGCGCCAGTTCGCGCAGCGTCCAGTCCGGGCAGGCCGGGACCTGGACGTCGAGGTCGGGGGCGGACGCGATCGCGGCGCGGAACGCGGCCGAACGGTCTTCGATCAGCCGCAGGACCTCGGGGAACTCCAAAGTGTTTTGCACCCCGGTTGTGTATCACGGCGCTCCGGCCGCCAGGTAGCGAATTTGTCCGACGAACGCGTCGACGGCCGGGCGGAGCGCCGGGGCCGAAGCCGTCCTGAAACGCCGCGCACCGCTCGCCGACGGTGACTTCGACCACTGCGTTCGACGAGCAGGACGGCGACGACGTCAGCTGCTCGGCATCTACTCCTCCGAGGCCGGGCCGTGGCCGTGGAGCGGATCCGTGCCTTGAGCCGGGCCAGGTCCGGCGCGGCGGAGACGTCGGCGGATCCGAACACGGGGACGCCCGAAGGGGACTGAAGGGAATCGTTGTCAGACCTTACGCTCGTCCAACCAGTTGCCGGGCAGCTCGGCGAGCGTGTTCCAGAAGAGCTGTTCGTACGCTTGCAGGAGCCGGCCGTACTCGCGTGCGGCGTCCGTCTCCGGCGCCGTCAGCCCTGCCGCTCCGATCGCCTCGGCGGCGGCCCGTTCCAGCCCGGTGGCCGGCCGGCCGAAGAAGTCGAAGAACGCGCAGGCCTCGTCCTCGAAACCGTGGTGGCGGCGGAGCGCTTCGGCGAGGGCTGCGCAGTATCGGCCCCAGGCCGCGAAGTTGGCGACGAGCGCAGCCGCGACGGCGACCGGCCGCCCGTTCAGTGCCAGCCAGGCGAGATACGCCGGGTAGGCCTGGCAGCCGGGCATCGGCGGGCGGGCCACCGCCTCGGCGGACAGCCCGCAGGCGGAACCCAGGGCGGGCAGGGTGTCCAGCGCGGCGCTCTCGCCGTCGGCCAGTGCGGCGAACCAGGCGCCGAGCGGTGCGTCGGCGCAGCGGGTGGCGAGCAGCAGCAGGCTGCGGCGGTCGGAGGTGATGATCCGCTGCTGCTGGGCGGCCAGTTCGGCGAGCACCCCCAGCCGGCCCCGGCCGGTCGCGAACGCCGCCACCAGTGCGGGCGGTTCACCGCCTGGAGTCAACTCGGTCCGGATGTCGCGCAGTTGCCGTACGATCTGCCCGTCCGTCGCCATCGGTGGTCCTCCGCCTCGCCGCTCCGGCCCCCGCGAGCCATTCCTACCCTGGGGAGCCGCGGGAGGTGCGGTCGACACGGCGGAGGCGGGTGGGAAGGAAGCCCGGCGGGGAGCGGCCGGCTCAGCGGGGCAGTGTGACCAGCCCCGCCTCGTACGCCAGGATCACCAGGTGGACGCGGTCACGCGCGTCGAGCTTGGAGAGCAGCCGTGTCACGTACGTCTTGACGGTGGCCATCGACAGGACAAGCTCCCCGGCGATCTCGCCGTTGGACAGGCCGCGCCCGACGAGGGTGAGGATCTCCCGCTCCCGGTCGGTGACGCCGCCGATCCGTCGCGCCGCCGCCACCGGCGCAGCTGCGGAGGCCGGCGCCGGGGCGGGTTCGGGCCGGCCGGCGAACTCGGCGATCAGGCGCCGGGTGACGCTCGGCGCGATCAGGGCGTCCCCGGCGGCGACCACCCGGACGGCGGCGAGGATGTCGTCCAACGCCATGTCCTTGACGAGGAATCCGGACGCCCCCGCCCGCAGGGAGGCGTAGACGTACTCGTCCTCGTCGAAGGTGGTGAGCACCACGACGCGCACCGGTTCCGGGCCGGCGGTGACCAGACGGGTGGCCTCGATGCCGTCCATGCCGGGCATGCGGATGTCCATCACCACGACGTCGGGGCGCAGTTCCCCGGCCAGCCGGACCGCCTCGGCGCCGGTTCCGGCCTCGCCGACGACCTCCAGGTCGGTGGTCTCCGAGATGACCATCTCCAACGCGGCCCGGACCAGCGGCTGGTCGTCGGCCAGCACCACGCGGACGGTCATCGCACCCCTCCCGGCACGGGCAACCGGGCCGCGACCCGGAAGCCGCCACCCGTCCGGGGCGCGGCGTGGAACTCGCCGTTCAGCAGGGCGACCCGCTCGCGCAGACCGGCGAGGCCGTAGCCGCTGCCGGTGGTGTTCCTGCGGCCGAGGCCGGCGTCGGTGATCTCGACGGCCACCTCGTCCGCGTTCCGGCAGTCGACGGACACCCGGCAGGACGGGGTGGCCGCGTGGCGGACCACGTTGGTGACCGACTCCTGGATGATGCGGAAGGCGGCGAGGTCGACCTCCGGCGGGAGCGGGCGCCGTTCGCCGTGCCAGTGGACGTCGACCCGCACGCCGGCGGCCGTCGTCGCGGAGGTGAGCCGGTCCAGTCCGGCGAGGCCCGGTGGCCGGTGCGGCGGAGTCGGTTCGGCGCCCGCGTGCGGGGCGGTGACCGTGGCCGCGCCCGGGGCGGCGCCCGTGCCCGCGTGCGGAGCCGGGCCCCGGGAGGCGTCCGTGCCGGCGTGGTCCTCCCGGTCGGCCTGGCGCAGCGCCCCGAGCATCCGGCGCAGGCCGGCGAGCGTCTCCCGCCCCGCGGCCTCGATCTCGGCCAGGGCCTCGCGGGCCCGGTCCGGCCGGGTGTCGATGACCCGCCGTGCCGCGCCGGCCTGCAGCGCGACGATGCCGATGCTGTGCGCCACCGTGTCGTGCATCTCGCGGGCGATGCGCAGCCGTTCGGCGGTCGCGGCCTGGGCGGCCGCCCGGGCGCTCAACGTCTCGGCGTGCTCCCGGGACTGGCGCACGGACCGGCCGACCAGCCAGGCGATGACGGCGACCAGGATGCCCCCGTCCGAGGCGCCGACGCCGGTACCGCTGAGCAGACCGCCGCCGAGCTCGCTGATCATGCCCAGGTGGGTGACCAGCACGCCCAGCACCAACGCGAAGACGGCGCGCGAGGTGCGACGCGGCCGGGTGGCCGCGACCAGGCAGAGCGCGGCGTCGACCGCCAGCAGCGCCGTCGGGGGCAGCTGCACGTCGGAGCGCCAGGTCTCCGTCTGCGCGACGGTGGCCGCGAGCAGGAGGCCCGTGGACAGCAGTGGCCACCGTCGCAGCAGCGCGGCGGCGGCGAACGCGACCAGGGTGGCGAGCACGGTGGTGGTCCAGCCCTGGAGCTCCGGGGGGAGGCCGGGCCGGTCGGACGGGACGGTGTGCGGGCGCGCGCCGACCACCACGAAGGGGTACACCAGCGAGAGGCACCAGGCCAGGGCCGTCCACACACCCGGCGGCACGCGCTTCGCCGGCGGCACGGTCCCCGGCGACGGCGACGGCGACGGCGGCGACGATGCCGGGGACGTGGACAGGGGCGGGGGGAGCGGCGCTGACATGCGGTGATCGTATCCAGGCGACCGGGCCCCGCCATCGGACCACGGTCGTACGACCAGGGGTGACAGTCCCTCCGGTCGGGTGTCGACCCCGGTCCGATGCCCCGGCGGGCCCGGCCCCGGCACCGTTGAGCCCATGATCGAAGTCCGTGAACTGACGAAGCGCTTCGGCCGCACCACCGCGGTCGACGGCCTCACCTTCACCGTCCACCCCGGCCACGTCACCGGCTTCCTCGGGCCGAACGGCGCCGGCAAGAGCACCACCCTGCGCATGGTCCTGGGTCTCAACGACCCCACCGGCGGCACCGTCACCGTCGACGGCCGCCCGTTCCGGGACCGGCCGCGCGGTCTGCGCCACGTCGGCGCCCTGCTCGACGCGGGCGACGTCCACGGGGGTCGCAGCAGCCGGGCCCATCTGCGGGCACTGGCCCGGAGCAACGCGCTGCCGCGCGGCCGGGTGGACGAGGTGCTGGAGGAGGTCGGGCTGGCCGGGGCGGCGGGCCGCCGGATCGCCGGGTACTCGCTCGGTATGAGGCAGCGGCTCGGCATCGCGACGGCGCTGCTCGGGGATCCGCCGGTGCTGCTGTTCGACGAGCCGCTCAACGGGCTGGACCCGGAGGGGGTGTTCTGGGTGCGCGGCCTGTTCCGACGCCTCGCGGCCGAGGGCCGGACGGTGTTCGTCTCCAGCCATCTGATGAGCGAGATGGAGCACACCGCGGACCGGCTGGTGGTCATCGGGCGCGGCGAGCTGATCGCCGCCGAGAGCGTGGCGGAGTTCGCCGCCCGCGGCACCCGGCAGGCCGTGTCCGTCCGTACCGCAGAACCCGCCGCGCTCGCGGCCGTGCTGAGGGCCGCGGGCGGCACCGTCCGGCCGGAGGGCGGTGACGGTTCGCTCACCGTGACGGGCCTCGACGCGAGCCGGATCGGCGAACTCGCCCTCGAACGAAGGCTCCTGGTCCAGGAGCTGACCACCCGTGCGGCCTCCCTGGAGGACGCCTTCAGGGAACTCACCGCCGACAGCGTCGAGTACGCCGCAGGAGACCACCGATGAGCGCGCCCACCACTCCGATCGGCGCCCCGGTGAGCGCGCCGGCCGGCGCCCCGCCCGGGCCCCGGACCGCCACCGAGCCCCGGACCGCCACCGTGCCCCGGGCCGGCACCGAGCCCCGCGCCCGGTTCCGCGACCTGTTCGCCGCCGAGTGGATCAGGTTCTGGTCGCTCCGCTCGATGCCGTGGGTGCTGGGCGTGAGCGCCCTGGTCGTCATCGGCGCCAACCTCAAGGCCGCGAAGTACACCTACGACCACACCACCCCCGACGACCCGGTGTCGGCGGCCGGGGCCTCGTGGGCCGCGACGAACGCCTCGTTCACCGTGTTCGCCGCCGACATCGTGATGATCGTCGCCGGCAGCGTCGGCGCCGTCGTGATCGTCAGCGAGTACGCCACGGGGATGATCCGCACCACGCTCGCGGCCGTCCCCGACCGCCGCGCGGTGGTGACGGCCAAGGCGTCCGTCCTGGCGGTGGTCATGCTCGGCTACGGCGGCCTCACCGCGGGCGTGTCGTTCGGCTTCGGCCAGGCGATCCTGTCGGGCCGGCACCTCGGTCTGTCGATCACCGACCCCGGCGCTCTGCGGGTCGTGTCGGCCGCCGCGCTGCTGGCCCCGGTCTGCGCGTTCGTCGGCCTGGCTCTGGGCGTCCTGATCCGGCACGCCGCGGGCACCGTGGTCACCACGGTCCTGCTGCTCTTCCTCGCCCCGGCGTCCTTCTCCGAGAGCAACCGCTGGACGGCCCTCGTCGGGCACGCCATGCCGCTCACCGCCTGGCAGCGGCTGGCCAGGGTCGACCTGACGGAGACGCTCCTGCCGCCGTACCCGGCGACGGTCGGCGGTTCCTGGGCGGCGTACGCGGCCTGGCCGGTCCTCTCCCTGCTGGTCGCCGTGATCGTCCTGCGCCGCCGGGATCTGTGAGGCCCGCGCCGCAGGCAGCCCGGCTGCCCGGCTGCCCGGCTGCCCGGCGGCCCGGAGCCCGCGAGCCGGGAGCCCGCGAGGCCCCGGGCGGCCCGGCCGGAGGGCCGCCGGGACCTCGCGGGGTCAGCCGTCCCGGACGGCGACGGGCTCCCCGGTCCGCCGCGACGGGCGGACCCGCCGGACCCGGCGGACCGCCCCCCAGGCGGTGAGCAGCCAGACCGCCGCGGCGACCCACAGCAGCGGGCGGCCGAGCGTGTCCAGCCAGGGCACCCGCGCGGCGGCGGCCGTGGAGAGGCACGCCACGGCGGTCATGCCCAGCGGGAAGACCGTGGACCAGCGGCGCAGGTCGTACCCGGTCCGGGGGCGCAGGAGTTCGGCGCAGAGCAGGACCAGGTACCAGGCGAGCGCGAGTGCGAGCAGGACGAGGGTGGTCGTCCGCAGGACGGAGCGCGCCGTCCCCGACCAGACCCCCGACGCGAGCAGCTTGGAACCGGCGAGGGCGGAGATGGCCATGGCCCCGCCCGCGACCCAGTGGTCGCCGGCCCCCGTCGCCACCTGGCGGAGGTCGAAGCGGAACAGCGCGTCCCCGTACAGGACCAGCCCCAGCAGGAACAGCAGCAGGGCCGCCCGGGCGAGCCAGTCGGTGGTCTGCGGGGCGAGGACGGCGGCCAGTACGGCGAGGCCCTGGGTGGCGACGCAGATCAGGAACGCCGCGCCCGGCATCCGCCGCCCGAGGTGGCGCAGCACCGCCGTCAGCAGGACCGGCCAGGCCGCGGTGGCGAGGACGAGCAGCGCGGCGGCCGTCCCGGTCCAGCCCAGCAGGTCGAGCCGGACGCCGAGCACGTCGGTGGCGGCCACCGCCGTGAGGGCGGGCGGGGTCCGCGCGAGGGAGGTCCAACCCCGCCGGTCGCCGACCAGCAGCGCGGCGAAGCCGGCCGCGAGGAGCAGCCAGATCGCCGCGGCCAGGACGAGCGCCACCGTCGAGAGCACGTCGAAGCCGGTGAGGTGGAAGCCGACCGAGATGATCCCGGTCGCCATCACCACCGCGCCGGCCCCCGGGGGCGGCGCGGCCCACCGGCGGTCGCTGGGCTCGTTCATGACCTCCATCGCAGCGCCCGCGCGCCGGTCCCGCCAGTCGGAACGCCCCCGCACGCCGGTCGGACGGGACGGGACGGGGCGGGACGGGGCGGGACGGGGCGGGACGGGGCGGGACGGAACAGGGCGGGGTCGGACGGGAAGGCCCAGTGCGGGGAGGCCGCCCACCCGATGGGACCTCCCGCCGCGCGCGCCGGGCCGCCCTCGGGTTCGATGGCCCCACGGGCGGGTCCGGAACGGGAAGGTGCCAGGTGCGCGAGCCGACGAGCGAGCCGGGGCAGACGAGCGGAACCGGCGAGGTGGGGCCGGCGGGCGAGCCGGGGGCCCCGCTGCTGCGGGCCGGCCGGTTCTTCCGCCCCGGGACGGCGGCGGCCGACCTGCACAGCGTGCGGATCACCGGCGGACGCGAGTCGGACGCCTTCTACCGGGACCGCTGGAGCCACGACAAGGTCGTCCACTCCACCCACGGCGTCAACTGCACCGGGTCGTGCCGCTGGAAGGTCTACGTCAAGGACGGGATCATCACCTGGGAGACCCAGGCCACCGACTACCCGTCCGTCGGCCCGGACCGGCCCGAGTACGAGCCGCGCGGCTGCCCGCGCGGCGCCGCCTTCTCCTGGTACACCTACTCGCCCACCCGGGTGCGCTACCCGTACGTGCGCGGGACGCTGCTGGAGCTGTACCGCGAGGCGCTGGGCCGGCTGAAGGACCCGGTGCTGGCCTGGGCCGACATCCAGGCGGATCCGGAGCGCCGCCGCGCCTACCAGAGGGCCCGCGGCAAGGGCGGGCTCGTCCGGGCGAGCTGGGACGAGGCGGTGGAGATCATCGCCGCCGCGCACGTCCACACCGTCAGGCAGTACGGCCCGGACCGGATCGCCGGGTTCTCGCCGATCCCCGCGATGTCGATGGTGTCGCACGCGGCGGGCGCCCGCTTCCACTCCCTCATCGGCGCCCCGATGCTCTCCTTCTACGACTGGTACGCGGACCTGCCGGTCGCCTCGCCGCAGGTGTTCGGCGACCAGACCGACGTCCCGGAGTCGGGTGACTGGTGGGACGCCGCCTACCTGATGATGTGGGGCTCCAACGTGCCCGTCACGCGGACCCCGGACGCGCACTGGATGGCCGAGGCCCGCTACCGGGGCCAGAAGGTGGTGGCCGTCTCCCCGGACTACGCGGACAACACCAAGTTCGCCGACGAGTGGATGCACCCGCACCCGGGGACGGACGGCGCGCTCGCCTTCGCGATGGGGCACGTGATCCTGCGCGAGTTCTTCGTGGACCGGCCGACGCCGTTCTTCGAGGACTACGTCCGCCGCTTCACCGACCTGCCGTTCCTGGTCACGCTCACCGCCCGGGACGGGGCGTTCGTGGCCGACAAGTTCGTCCGGGCGAGCGACCTGGGCGACACCGGAGAGGGCGCCGAGTGGAAGCTCGCCGTGCTCGACGAGGCGACCGGGCGCCCGGCCGTGCCCAACGGCTCGCTCGGCTTCCGCTGGACCGAGTCCGGCAAGGGCCGGTGGAACCTCGACCTCCAGGACGTCCGCCCGCGCCTGTCGCTGTACGCGGACGGGGCCGCGGAGCCCGTGGAGGTGCTGCTGCCGCGCTTCGACACCGAGGGCGGCGAGCACGGCCAGGGCCGCGGCGAGACCGTCCGCCGGGGTGTGCCCGCGACCAGGCTCGGCGGCCCGGACGGGCCGCTGGTCACCACCGTGTACGACCTCCTGCTCGCCCAGTACGGGGTCGGCCGCGCCGACCTGCCGGGGCACTGGCCGTCCTCCTACGACGACGGGCGAACGCCCGGCACCCCCGCCTGGCAGGAGCTGCACACCTCCGTGCCGGCGGCCCAGGCGGTGCGCGTGGCACGGGAGTTCGCGCGGACGGCCGAGGAGTCCGAGGGCCGGTGCATGATCCTGATGGGCGCCGGGACCAACCACTGGTTCCACTCCGAGACGATCTACCGCACGTTCCTCGCCCTGCTGACCCTCACCGGCTGCCAGGGCCGCAACGGCGGGGGCTGGGCGCACTACGTCGGCCAGGAGAAGTGCCGCCCGTCGACCGGCTGGGCGACCCTGGCCGGCGCCGCCGACTGGGCCCGCCCGCCCCGGCAGATGATCGGCACCGGGTGGTTCTTCCTCCACACCGACCAGTGGCGCTACGACACCTTCTCCGCGGACGTCCTCGCGTCCCCGCTCGGCACCGGCCGGTTCCGCGGCCTGGCCACCGTCGACCTGCTGGCCCGTTCGGCCCGGCTCGGCTGGATGCCGTCCTACCCGACCTTCGACCGCAACCCGCTCGACCTGGTCGACGAGGCCCGGGCCCGGGGCCGCGACCCGAAGGACCACGTGGTCGACGAACTCGCCGCCGGGCGGCTCGGGTTCGCCTGCGAGGACCCGGACGCCCCCGCCAACTGGCCCCGGGTGATGACGCTGTGGCGGGCCAACCTGCTCGGCTCCTCCGGCAAGGGCGCCGAGTACTTCACCCGGCACCTGCTGGGCACCCACTCCTCGCTGCGGGCCCGCGAGGCCGACGAGTCGGTCCGCCCCCGCGACGTCCGCTGGCACGAGGAGGCACCGGAGGGGAAGCTCGACCTGCTGCTCTCGCTGGACTTCCGGATGACCTCGTCGACGCTGCTGTCGGACGTCGTGCTGCCCGCCGCGACCTGGTACGAGAAGCACGACCTCTCCTCCACCGACATGCACCCGTACGTGCACGCCTTCACCCCGGCGATCGACCCGCCCTGGCAGGCGCGCACCGACTTCGAGGCCTTCCACGCGATCGCCGGGCGCTTCAGCGAGCTGGCGCGCGACCACCTCGGCACCCGGCACGACCTGGTCGCCACCCCGTTCCAGCACGACACCCCCGGCGAGACGGCGCAGCCCGGCGGCGTCGCCCTGGACTGGCGCCAGGAGGAGTGCGCGCCGGTGCCCGGCGCGACCCTGCCGAACCTGACCGTCGTCGAACGCGACTACACCGCGATCGGGGCCAAGATGGCGGCCCTCGGCCCGCTGGTGGAACGGCTCGGCCTGCCCGCCAAGGGCATCGCCCTGCGGCCGGACGAGGAGGTCGAGTACCTCAGGCGCCTCAACGGGGTGGTCCGCGGCGGCCCCGCCGACGGCCGCCCCGCGCTGGACACCGCCGTCAAGGCGGCCGACACCGTACTGGCACTGTCCGGCACCACCAACGGCCGGCTGGCCACCCAGGGGTTCCGCACTCTGGAGGCCCGTACGGGGCAGCAGATGGCGCACCTCGCCGCCGAGCACGAGGGCCGGCGGATCGGCTACGCCGACACCCAGGCCGCGCCGGTCCCGGTGATCACCTCGCCCGAGTGGTCCGGCAGCGAGGCGGGCGGACGCCGCTACAGCCCGTTCACCCTCAACACGGAGCACCTCAAGCCCTGGCACACGCTCAGCGGCCGGCAGCACTTCTTCGTCGACCACGACTGGATGCACGAGCTGGGGGAGGCGCTGCCCGTCTACCGGCCGCCGCTGGACATGCACCGGCTGTTCGGCGAACCCGCCCTCGGACCGGACGGGCAGCGGGAGGTGACGGTCCGCTACCTCACCCCGCACAACAAGTGGTCGATCCACTCCGAGTACCAGGACAACCTCTTCATGCTCGCCCTCTCGCGGGGCGGACAGGTCGTCTGGATGTCGGTCGAGGACGCGGCGGCCATCGGCGTCGAGGACAACGACTGGATCGAGGCCGTCAACCGCAACGGCGTCGTCGTCGCCCGCGCGGTCGTCTCCCACCGCATGCCGCCCGGCACGGTCTACATGCACCACGCCCAGGAACGCACCGTCAACGTCCCCCGGTCGGAGACCACCGGGCGGCGCGGCGGCATCCACAACTCGCTGACCCGGGTGCTGCTCAAACCGACCCACCTGATCGGCGGCTACGCCCAGCTCTCGTGGGCGTTCAACTACCTCGGCCCGACCGGGAACCAGCGTGACGAGGTGACGGTGATCCGCCGCCGCAGCCAGGAGGTGCGGTACTGATGCCCCAGCGTGAAGCTCCCGTCGGACGCGTCATGGCCCAGGTCGCCATGGTCATGAACCTCGACAAGTGCATCGGCTGCCACACCTGTTCCGTCACCTGCAAACAGACCTGGACCAACCGGCAGGGCATGGAGTACGCCTGGTTCAACAACGTCGAGACCCGCCCCGGACTCGGCTACCCGCGCCGCTACGAGGACCAGGAGAAGTGGCGGGGCGGCTGGCGGCTCGACCGGCGGGGCCGGCTCCGGCTCAGGCAGGGCAGCCGGCTGTTCAAGCTGGCCTCGATCTTCGCCAACCCCGTGCTCCCCACCCTCCGGGACTACTACGAGCCCTGGACGTACGACTACCGGGCCCTCACCGACGCGCCGCTCGGCGACGACTACCCCGTCGCCCGCCCGCACTCGCTCGTCACCGGCAAGCCGATGACGGTCGAGTGGTCGCCCAACTGGGACGACGACCTCGGCGGCGCGCCCACGTACGGGCCCGAGGACCCCAACGTGGAGCGGATGCGCACCGAGGCGGGCCGCCGGATCCGCTTCGAGTTCGAGCAGAGCTTCATGTTCTACCTGCCCCGGATCTGCGAACACTGCCTCAACCCGTCCTGCGTCGCCGCCTGCCCGTCCGGCGCGATCTACAAGCGCGAGGAGGACGGCATCGTCCTCGTCGACCAGGACGGCTGCCGGGGCTGGCGCCAGTGCGTGACCGGCTGCCCGTACAAGAAGATCTACTTCAACCACCGCACCGGCAAGGCCGAGAAGTGCACCTTCTGCTACCCGCGCGTCGAGGTCGGCCTGCCCACCGTCTGCTCCGAGACCTGCGTCGGTCGGCTGCGCTACCTCGGCGTCATGCTCTACGACGCCGACCGGGTGGCCGCCGCCGCCTCCGTGGCCGACGAACACGACCTCTACGAAGCGCAGTTGGGTGTCTTCCTCGACCCGGCCGACCCCGAGGTGCGGCGGGCCGCCGAGCGCGACGGCATCCCGCACGACTGGATCGAGGCCGCCCGCCGCTCGCCGGTCCACACCCTCATCAGCACCTACCGGGTCGCGCTGCCGCTCCACCCGGAGTACCGGACGATGCCCATGGTCTGGTACATCCCGCCGCTCTCCCCGGTCGTCGAGGAGGTCGCCCGGAGCGGCCACGACGGGGAGGACCCCGGCAACCTCTTCGGTGCGATCGACGCCCTGCGGATCCCGCTCGAATACCTCGCCGAACTGTTCACCGCGGGCGACACCCGCCCGGTCCGCGCGGCCCTCGACCGGCTCGTCGCGATGCGCTCGTACATGCGCTCCGTCAACCTCGGCCGGGAGCCCGACCTCGCCGCGGCCCGGGCCGTCGGTCTCGACGGTCCGCAGATCGACGAGCTGTTCCGGCTGCTCGCCGTCGCCAAGTACGAGGACCGGTACGTCATCCCGACCGCCGCGCGGGCCGACGCCGAGCGGCTGGAGGAGTCCGCCGTCCCCACCGGCTGCGGACTCGACCACGAAGGAGGGCCGGGCATGGGGCCGGACGGCGCCGACGGGCCCGTCGGCGCCGACTCCGGCCGGCGGACCCTGCCGATGGTGACGATCGAGAGCTTCCACGCCCTGCGCAGACGCCAGACCGCCGACCGGACCGACGAGGAGGAACCCCGGTGACCGAGGACCTCGCCCTGGTGCGCCGGGCCGCCGCCGTACTGCTCTGCTACCCCGACCGGGACGCCCCCGGTACCCTCCGGCTGCTGGCGGCGGAGCTCCGGCCGGTCCGCCACCCCGCCGCCGAACCGCTGCGCGCCTTCCTCGCCCGCGCCGGGACGCGCTCCGCCCCCGAACTCGCCGCCGACTACGTCGAGACCTTCGACTTCACCCAGCGCCACAGCCTCCACCTCAGCTGGTGGACCGACGGCGACACCCGGCGGCGCGGCGAGGCCCTGGTCCGGTTCAAGGAGGTCTACCGGGCGCACGGCCTGGAGTTCACCGACGAGGAGCTCCCCGACTTCCTGCCCGCGGTCCTGGAGTTCGCGGCCGCCACCGGCTCGGACGCGCTGCTGCGCGAGCACCGGCCGGCCCTCGAACTCCTGCGGCTCGCCCTCACCGAGCACGGCACGCCGTACGCCGACGTCCTCGTCGCCGTCTGCGCGACCCTGCCCGGACCGTCCCCCAAGGACCGGGCCGCCGCCCGGGCGCTCGCCCGCAGCGGGCCGCCGCGCGAGCAGGTGGGCCTGGACGCGGACCCGCCCTACGGCCACCTCGGCCTGCTCCCCGTCCTGCCCTCCTGAGCGGAGTCCGCCGATGAACACCTTCCTCCGATGAACACCTTCCTCTGGGGCGTGCTGCCGTACCTGGCCGCCGTGCTGCTGGTCTCCGGCCTGGTCTGGCGGTACCGCTACGACAAGTTCGGCTGGACCACCCGCTCCTCCGAGATCTACGAGTCGCGGCTGCTGAACATCGCCTCGCCGATGTTCCACTACGGCATCCTCTTCGTCCTCGCCGGCCATCTGATGGGCCTGTTCGTCCCCGCCTCGTGGACGGACGCCGTCGGCCTGGACGAGCACGCCTACCACCTGGTGTCGCTCTTCGCGGGCTGCGCGGCCGGGTCCCTGGCGGTGGCCGGGATCCTGATGCTGCTCTACCGCCGGCGCCGCAACGCGGCCGTGTTCCGCGCCACCACCCGCAACGACAAGCTGATGTACGTCGTGCTGCTGGGTGCGATCGTCCTGGGACTGGTCGCCAAGCTGATGCACTCCTCGGTGAGCGAGGGGTACGACTACCGCACCACCATCGCCCCGTGGGCCCGCAGCCTGTTCACCCTCCGGCCCGACGTCGGGCTGATGGCCGACGTCCCGCTCGCGTTCAGGCTCCACGCGGTGGTCGGTCTGGCGCTGTTCGCCCTGCTGCCGTACACCCGCCTGGTCCACATGTTCAGCGCCCCCGTGCAGTACCTGTTCCGCCCCTACATCGTCTACCGCAGCCGCGACCCGGAGCAGCTCGCCGACCGGGCGCCGAAGCGGGGCTGGGAGCGGATCAAGTACTGACCCCCTCCGGCCCCCTCCGAAACCGCTGGTCGCCCCCGGTGCGGCCACCGTAGACTCCGGTGCTCGTGACCGACACCAGCATCCCGACCGCCGCCCGCACGGCCGAGCCCGCACCCGCATCCGAGCCCGTACCTGCGCCCTCCTGTGCGGACGGCCTCGCGGACGACCTCGCGGGCGACTTGGTGGACGGCCGGGCGGGCGACCCGGCGGGCGACCCCGCCGCCGCGCTCCGGCCGGACGCCGAACTGATCGGCGCCGCCGTGGCCGCCGCCGGCCGGGGCATGATCGACCGTGAGACGGTGGCCGAGGTCGTGGCGCTCTGCGCGGTCGCCGGCGAGCACCTGCTGGTCGTCGGCCCGCCCGGCACCGCCAAGTCCGAGGCCGTCCGCCGGGTCGCCGCGCAGCTCGGCGGACGCTACTTCGAGTACCTGCTCGGCCGGTTCACCGAACCCAACGAGCTGTTCGGCCCCGTCGACCTGCGCAGCCTGCGCGAGGGCCGGGTCGAGTTCGAGACCGCCGGCATGCTGCCCGAGGCCGACATCGCCTTCCTCGACGAGGTCTTCCTCGGCTCCACGGCCGTCCTCAACACCCTGCTCGGCCTGCTCAACGACCGCGTCTTCCGGCGCGGCGGAACCGTCCTCGCCAGCCCGCTGCGGGTCTGTGTCGGCGCCGCCAACCACCTGCCGGACGACCCCGCGCTCGCCGCCTTCGCCGACCGCTTCCTCGCCCGCGTCTTCGTGGAGCCGGTCGCCGACGCCCGGCTGGAGGAACTGCTGGAGGCCGGGCGCAGGCCCGCCGCCGCCTCCGTCCGGCCCACCGACCTGCTCGGCGCCCTCGACCGGCTCGCCGCCGCCGCCCGCACCTGCGACCTGGACGACGTCACCCCGCTGCTCGGCGCCGCGCTGCGCCGGCTGCGCGCCGCCGGCGTGCCGATCGGCGACCGGCGGGCCGTCCGATCGCAACGGCTGGTCGCCGCCGCCGCCGTCCTGGACGGCCGTACCACCGCCTCCGCCCGCGACCTGTGGGTGCTGCCGCTGATCGCCCCGACCGCCGACACCCAGGCGCTCGCCCGCGACACCCTCGGCGACCTCATCGAGAAGGCCGCCAACCAGAGCCTCGTGCACGCCGCCGAGGAACTGTCGCGCAGTTCGGCCGCGCGCGCCGAACGGCTCACCCGCACCGGGGCCGAGCTGCTCGCCGCCCACCGCGAGCTGCCCGGGGGCCGCGACGCGCGGCTCCGGCTGGAGGCCGCCCTGCGGGAGATCGACGCCGGGTTCGCCCCCGCGGACCTGCCCGCCGGCCTGGCCGGCATACGGGCCGAGCTGGTCGCGGCGGTCGCGCCCTCGTGACCACCGTGCCGCCCGACGCCCCGTCGGCCCCGTCTCCGGCCGTCGCTCCCGCCGCACCGCCCGCCGTCGCGCCCTCCGTCGCTCCCGCCGCGCCGCCCGCCGCACCGCCCGCCGTCAGACTCGGCTGGGAGCGCCGCGAACCGCCGCTCACCGCCGCCGCCGTCCTCGCCACCGACGAGGCCGTCCCCGCGCTGGCCGCCGCCACCCGGGACCGGATCGCCGACGGCGCCCGGCTCGGCGTCCTCGCCGACGACACCGCACTGCTCGTCCTCGGCGCCGAGGACGACCTCCCCTGGGCGGACGGCGCCCGCTACCTCGGCCACGACGGCGGGCTCCTGGTGCCGACCACCGCCCGGCCCGTCCCCGCCGCCGTCCTCTGGCGCACCGCCCTCGGCGCCGAGGCCGGACAGCTCTGCGTCCTCACCCCCGGCCACGCCCTCGTCGCCGCCCCGCCCGCCCCCGCGACCGACCCCGAGGCTCTCACCCCGTACATCCGGAGGGCCGCCCGGTGACCGCCGGGGCGCCGGTGGAGGCCGGGCGAACGGTGGGGGCCGGGCGAGTTGCGGGGCCCGGCCGGATGCCCGTCGGGCTGGCGCCCTGGGCGGGCACGCTGTCCGCGCTCACCCCCGAACTCGCCCTCGCGCTCGGGCCGTTGCTGCGCCACCTCGACTCCCTGGTGGGCGAGCGCGAGCCGGTGGCCGACGGCCCGGGCAGCCCGGAGGGGCTCGGCGGCCTCGGCCGGACCGGCCGGCCGGACCAGCTGCTGCCCACCGAATGGCTGCTCGCCGAGGAGTACCCCGACGAGTTCCTGCGCCGCTTCGCGGACCGTGAACTCCTCTACCTAGCACCCGAGTTGCGCACCACGGTCAGCCGGGGCCGGACCGTCGCACTGGTCGACACCGGGCCCGCCCAGGCCGGGCCCGGCCGACTGGTCCAGCTCGCCGCGCTGCTCGTCCTGCACCGGCGGGCCGCCGTACGCGGCACCGAACTCGTCGTGGGCGTCCTCGGCGACCCGCCCGACCGGTGGCTCACGGGGGACCTCGCCGAGCTGCTGCCCGCCTGGCTGCGCTCGCGCCGGCCCGCCGACCCGACGCCCGAGGACGTGGACCGCGCCCGGCAGGCACTGGACGCCGCCGACCGCGCCTGGCTGCTCACCTCACCCCGGCTCGCCGCCCGCCTCCCAGCCCGGCCCCGGGTGCTGACGAGCGAGACGACCCGCTGGGGCACGGCCGGCGCCACCCACGTCACCGTGCTGATCGACCGGTCCCAGGTCGAACTGGCCCTGCCCGCCGGCGAGATCGCCGTCCGGGCGCTGCGCGGCGCGGAGTTCCGCCGCAGCGGCCCCGGCGCCCCGCCGGCCGTCCCCCCGTCCGAGGCCTTCGGCGCGACCGGGGGAGCGCTGCCCGCCTTCACCACCGAGTCCCGCACCCTGGTCGCCCGGGGCGCGAGCACGGACGTCCTGCTGGCCGTCGGCATCCCGGACACCGACCACCTGCATCCCACCGTCCTCCGGGCGAAGCGGCACCGGCTGCACGGGCCGGTGGTCGCCGCCGGGCGGGCCGGCCGGCGGCTGATCGCCCTCCAGCTCCGCAAGGGGCACCTGATCCCGTACGTCAGCGGCCGTCCGTTCGGCTCGCCCGGCGACTACCGGGCCGATCCGGCCGACCTCGGCCTCGACGGGGCGGAGCTGGCGCGACTGCTGACCCGGCCGCTCCTGCCGCTGCTGCGCACCGGCGGCGACCTGCTCCTGCCGGTCGCCGGCCGCTGGCGGCGGCTCGCGGCCGACGGCACGGTCACCGACGACGGGCCGGTCGGCCGGGGCGCCGAGAGCCCGAGCCACTTCAACCGGTTCCGCGAACCGCGGCTCTTCGAGCGGAGGTTGCAGCCCGACGCCGCCCGGGCCAGGCACCTGCTGCACGCGGGAGGCACCGTCGCCTGGTCCGAGGACGGCAAGAGGTGGACGGTCTGGACCAGGCTCGGTGACGAACGGCGGCTCTCCTTCCGGGAGAACGCCGAGGTGCTCGGTCTGGTCCACGACCGCCGCGAGCCCGCGCTGATCACCTGGTCGCCCGGCGTGCGCACGCTGCGGGCGGTCCGCGCGGACGGCGTCCGCACGCTGAGCCGGTTCTCCGGCGGCCCGACCCAGCCGGCCATGCACCCCACCCTGCCGCTGATCGCCGCCGAGACGGCCTCCGGCCGGATCGTGATCGGCGACGCCGTCACCGGCCGGATCCGCCACTTCCTCTGGAGCAACCGGTGAGCCCCGGCACGGCACTCTCCCCGCGCGCGACCCTCACCGCCGCCGGGTTCGTCCTCGACGTGCCCGTGATCGGCCGGGCGGAGGCCGTCCACCGCGTCCTGGCGCACTGGCGGGACGGCGCCGAGCTGCGTGAACTTCCGGACGGTCGCTGGCTGTTGGTCCTGGCCGAACCCGTGGCGGTCCGGGTCGACCGGGCCCCCGGGATGCCGCTGCGGGCGGCGGCCGACGGCACGCTCGCCGCGTTCGGGGCGGCCGCGGGACCGTCCGGCCCCGGCCGGCTCGTCCTCGTCGAGGCCGGACGGACGATCACCCGGCCCCTCGCCGGCCTGACGGCGACGGACCCGTCCGGCTGGCTGTCCCCGGCCGGTCTCACCCTGCACCGCCCGCGCCCGGTCGGCGCCGCCGCGGGGCCCGAGGCCGCACCCGTCGTGGACGCCGTGCCGACGCGCCCGCGCCCGGACCTGCGGGCGGCGGCGGGCATCCTGCCGCCCTCAGTACGGGCCGGCCGGCTCGCCGCCGAGACCGGCGGGTCCGAGGCCCCGTCCGGGCAGGGCTCCTGGAAGGGGCCCGTCCGCGCCGTCCGGGCCACGCCCGCCGGCCGGCTCGCGTACCTGGCCACCGCCCTCGTCCTGCTGGGCGTCGGCTGGCTGGTCCTGTTCTCCGACCGGGCCCACCTGGTCGTGGACCAGGGGCCGCGCATCGTCGGACTGTTCTCCCTCTGGTTCGTCCTGACGGTCGCCTACCACCTGATCCGCGGCGACCGGGGCGGCCACCGCGGTGGCACGGAAGGTGGGAACGCCACCGCCGGGGCCACCGCCGGGGCGGCCACGGGAGCCGCGACCGGCCCCGCCCGCGGGTCCGCCCGCAGGTCCGCCCGCACCCGCCGTCCCGTCCTCCGCCACCTGCTCGCCCGCCTCACCCTGCGGACCCCGGCGGCCCGGTCGCTCCACCGCCGGCACCTCCGCTACCTGCGCGAGCTGACCCGGGCCTTCGAACAGCGCCGCTGGGACGACGCCCTGCGCGACGCCCTGCCGCTCGCCGCGCGCGCCTCCGACGACACCGGGCGGCCCTGGCTCTCGCTGGGCCTGCCCCGGCGCTTCACCGGCGCCCTGCGCGCCACCCCGCGCAGCGATGCCCTCGCCGTGGCCTCACCGTTCCACGGCCCCACCTCGCACCAGCACCTCACCGCCCTCTACCGGCACGCCGCCGAGCGGCTGGAGAAGGCGGGCCGGATCGACGAGGCCGCGTTCGTCCTCGCCGACCTCCTCGACGCGCCCGCCGAGGCGGTCGCCCTGCTCGACCGGCACGACCGCTCCGCCCAGGCCGCCGAACTCGCCGAGGGGCGCGACCTCGCCGCCGAACTGGTGGTCCGCCTCTGGTGGCGGGCCGGCGAACGCGACCGCGCCGTCCGCACCGCCCACCGCAGGTCCGCGTTCGCCGCGGCCGTCGTCCGCCTCGCCGCCACCGACCCGTCGGCCGGCCGCGAACTGCGCGCCGCCTGGGCCGAACACCGCCGCGCGGCCGGCGACCGGCTCGGCGCCGTCGAGGCGGCCTGGCCGGACGAGGCGCTGCGCCCCTCGGTCGTCGCCGACCTGCGCGACGCGGTCGCCCTCGGCGGGCCCGACCGGGGCCGGGCGCTGCCCCACCTGCTGGCGCTCGGCGTCGGGCAGTCCACCCGGGCGTTCGCCCGCGCCGTCCTCGACGGCGACGGCGACCCGCGCAGCAGCGGCCGGACCGCGCTCGCCACCACCCTGGCCGAGATGCCCGCCGCCGACCCCGCCGCCGACCGTGAACTCGCCACCGCCGCCGCCCTGGCGGCCGTTCGCGACGGCGGAATCGGCGGGCCGGACGCCGGGCCGGGCGCCCGCGCCGCGGACGCCCTCCTCGACCGGCTCCTGCTCCGCGCCGACCCGCTGGTCGCCGAGGACCTGGCCCGCCCGCGGCCCGCGCCGCGCCCGGCGGGCGTCACCCCCGCGTACACCGCCGCCGACCGGCCCGGCACGCTCCCGGTCCTGGACGCGGCGCTGCTCGCCTCGGGCCTGCTGCTGGTCGCCTGCGGCCAGGCGGGAGTGCGGCTGATCGGACCGGACGGCCGCACCCGGGCGTCCTGGGACACGCCCGCCGACCGGCTGGTCCTCGCCGACCACGGCGCCGTCGCCCTGCTGGTCGCCGACTACGGCGACCTCCGGGAGGTGTCCCGCCTCGACCTCGTCACCCGCGCCGTCCGCCCCTGGACCACCCTGCGCGCCCGGCAGTTCGCGTCCTCCTTCGACGGCCGGCACCTGATCACCGAGGACGCGGACGGCATCGCGGTGCTCGACACCCTGGCACCCCGTCCGTCCGTCGTCTGGCGCGAACTCGTGGTGGGGCAGCGGCTGGTGGGCCGCATCAACCGCACGCCCGGAGGCTGCGCGGCCGTCGTCCGGTCCTCCCTGCCCGACGGTTCCCCGTTGACCGAGGTCTGGCGCTGGGACCTGCCCGGCTGGGAGCTGCGGGCCCGCCTCCGGGTGGACGACGCCCTGGCCGAGCCGCACCTCGAACCCGCCGCCCTCGCCGCGGGCGGCCTGCTCGCCGCCTCGGCGCCGACCGGGGAGGCCCCGGGGATCACCACCCTCTGCTGGACCTCCGGCCTGCCGACCGTCCGACTGCGACTCGACGGTGCGGCCTCGGACGCCCCCGCCACCGACGGCGACCACTGGGCCGTGACCGTGCCGCTGCCCGACGGCGCCGGCCTGCGGCTCCACGCCGGCACCGGCCCGGCCCGGGGCCCCGCCCTCACCGCGGTCTTCCCGGACGCCGACCCGTCGCGGATCGGCGTCCGCCGCCACGCCGGGGCGGTCACCTACCGGCACCGCTCCGGCCGCGTCCTCGCCACCTCGGCCGACGGCGCCACCCTCCTGGCCAACGTCCGGGTGACCGTCTGACGGAGCGGAGCGGAGCGGGGCGGCCGGTCGGCGAGGCGACCCGGCGTCATGCGGGGCGGTAACGGGGACGTGTAGTATCCCGATTGTGCTGATGGGTGAGGGTGTGGAGTGGGGCCTGCACTGCTGTCTGGCGTTGGCGTGGCTCGATGAGCAGGCGCCGATTCCGGCAGGGCGGTTGGCGGAGATCTTCGAGCTTCCGCCGGTGTACCTGAAGAAGCGGTTGCAGCCGCTGGTGCGGGCCGGGGTGCTGGCGTCGGTGGCGGGCGCGCGGGGCGGGTACCGGCTGGCCCGGGCGCCGGAGCGGATCACGCTGATGGAGGTGGTGGCCGCGGTGGAGGGCACCACCGAGGCGTTCCGGTGCACGGAGATCCGGCAGCGGGGCGCGGGAGCGGAGGCGGCGGCGAGCGACTTCGCCAAGCCGTGCGGCGTCGCCGGGGCGATGCGGCGTGCGGAGCTGGCGTGGCGGCGCGAACTGGCCGCGCAGACCGTCGCCGACCTGCTCGCCGCCAGTCCGGCGGGAGCCCCGGCGCGCATGCGCCGCTTCCACGAGCGCCTCGGTTCCTGACGCCGCACCGGCCTGCCCGGCGCCGTCCTGTTCATTGCACCCCCGAATCGACCTGGCCCGAATCGACCTGGCCCGAACCGATGCGGCCCGGCCGTCCGGCCGGGCCTTCCAGGAAGGAGAATCGGGATGTCTGATGTCTCGTTAACGCGGGCGGCGGTGGCCGAACCCCGAGGCGGCCGTGCCGGGGTGGTTCCGGTGCTCGCCCTCGGCACCTTCGCCGTCGGCACCGACGCGTTCGTGGTGGCCGGCTTCCTGCCCGAACTGGCCGCCGACCTCGGCGTCTCGACGTCGGCCGCCGGACAGGCGGTGACGGTCTTCGCGGCGGCCTACGCCCTGCTCTCCCCGGTGCTCGCCACCCTGACCGCCCGGGTCCCGCGCCGGACGCTGCTGGTCACGGCACTGGCCGGGCTCGGGGCGGCCAACCTGGCCTCCGCGCTCGC
Organism: Streptomyces sp. BE303; assembly: GCF_036290945.1. Classification (NCBI taxonomy): domain Bacteria; kingdom Bacillati; phylum Actinomycetota; class Actinomycetes; order Kitasatosporales; family Streptomycetaceae; genus Streptomyces; species Streptomyces sp. BE303. The sequence continues at coordinate 147,809 of NZ_JAQYWZ010000959.1, read as the reverse complement.
ACCGACCTTCGCCGCGCTGCTCGCCACCCGCGTGGCGGCGGCCGGGGCCGCGGCGGCGTTCACGCCCAACGCGGGGGCGGTCGCGGCCTCCCTGGCCCGCCCGGAACGGCGGGCCAGGGCGCTGGCCGTGGTGGTGGGCGGGCTGACGGCGGCGACCGCGCTCGGGGTGCCGCTGGGCGGGCTGGCCGGTCAGTGGACGGGGTGGCGGTGGGCGCTGGCGGCGGTGGCCGGTCTGGCCCTGGCCGCCGCCGGGGCCGTTGCCCTCCTGCTGCCGGCGCTGCCCGGCGGTCCGGCGGTGGCGCTGCGCGAGCGCCTGGCGGTGCTGCGCAGGCCGGCGGTGCGGGCGATCCTGCCGCTGACGGCACTGGGCATGGCGGCGGCGTACACGGTGTACGCGTACAGCGTGCCGGCGCTGGCGGCGGTGGGGCTGACGGCCCGCGACGCCGCGTGGGCGCTGGGCCTGTACGGGGTCGGCGCGGTGCTCGGCAACCTGGGGGCCGGGCTCGCCACCGACCGGCTGGGCGGGGTGGGGGTGCTGACGGCCGGCTACCTCGTGATGGCGGTCGCGCTGGGCGGGCTCGGCCTGCTGGCGGCGAGCGGCACGCGCGCGCCGGTGCTGGTGGGGCTGCTCGCACTGGCCTGGGGATCGAGCAGTTGGTGCCAGACGCCGCCGCAGCAGCACCGGCTGATCGCCGCTGCGCCGCAGGAGGCGCCGCTGGTCGTCGCACTGAACTCGTCCGCCATCTACGCGGGGATCGGCGCGGGCACCCTGTCGGGCGGCCTGACCGTCCACTCGGGCGCCGCCGCGCTGTACGCGACCGCCACCGGGCTGGCCCTGCTCGCCCTCCTGTACCTGCTCCTCACGGCCGCGACGCTCCCGCGCGCCGACCGGCACGGATAGGCCGGGGAGTCAGGCGACGCGGGCCTGGTCGAGCGTGGCCGAGCCCGGCTGTGCGAGCCACACCAGTCTTGCGATGATGCCCGGCTGTCGCGAGAACAGCTGCGTGGCCCGCTCGGGTGAGGCGAGATTCATGAGCGTCCGACCGTCCACGCTGAACACCTGTGCCGACCCGTCGATGTCGGCGAGACCCCAGGCCGCGACCCGACCGTCCGCCTCATCATCGCCATCGCCGGTGACCTGTACGACGGCGAACAGCCGGGGCGCGGTGTGGAGTACGAGCTCGCACACCTCCCGGTCGAACGTCGCGTGGGTCGACAGCCTAGGCGTAACCGGGAGAGGGCTTTGCGAGCGCGCAGCTGTCATGGAAGTCTCCTGGATGAAGTGGGGTCGGACGCTGTGCTGCCACCACCGCAGGTGGCGCGCGCACATGACGCACAATCAAAGCTAGCTAGCCGGTAGTATGTAGTCCACCGCCAATAGGGGATTCATAGTGCTGTCACTCCCACGAGTGAATGGCGTCAGCAGTGGTGAGCGAGGGAAGGGGGTGGCGGATGCCGCCCAGCAAGGTCCCGCCGAGTGTTCGGCAGCGGCGTCTCGGTACGGAACTGCGCCGACTGCGCGAGCAGGCGGGCCTGTCGGTGACGCGGGCCGGTGAACTGCACGGCACCCAGCAGTCTCGCATCAGCAACATCGAATCCGGGGGATACCCGGTGAGTGCGGACCGCGTGCGGGCCTTGGCGCGCCTCTACGGTTGCGGGGACGACGCACTGATCGAGGCGTTGACCAGCATGACCGGGGGTCGCACACGGGGATGGTGGGAGGAGTACCGCGAGATCCTCCCGGCCGGGGCGCTCGACCTGGCTGAACTCGAACACCACGCACAGTCCATGCGGATCGCGTCCGCAATTCACATCCCGGGGCTGCTTCAGACTCTGGAGCACGCTCGCGCGCTCTTCCGGGACGTGGTCCCGCCCCTGTCTCCGCCCGAAGTGGAACATCTGGTCTCGCACCGCATCAAGCGACAGGCGGTGCTCCACGGTGCGCAGTCCACGCCACTGTCGGCCCTCGTCCACGAGGCGGCCTTGCGGATGGGGTTCGGTGGTCCGGAGGTCGCTCGCGGTCAGCTGGAGCATCTGCTGTCCGCGAGCGAGTATCCCCGTGTCGACCTGCGGGTGATCCCGTTCGGCACCGGTAGCTATCCCGGTTCCGGGGCCGGGATCGTGTACTTCGTCGCCCACGTCGAACGGCTGGACAGTGTCCAGGTGGACGGGGACAGATCCGAGTTCATCGACACCGAGCCGCAGCTGATCAAATATCGAGCCGTAATGGACCGGTTGGAGACGAGCGCGCTCGCGCCCGAAGCGTCCCGCGATCTCATCCGCCGTATCGCCCGAAGCATCTGAGACAGGAACGAATATGGCCGAACACAGCTGGCAGAAGTCCTCGTTCAGTGGCGACGCCGCCAACTGCCTATACCTCGCGGCGGTCTCCGACGGCGTCGTCAAGATACGCGAGAGCGACGACCCCGAGGCCGTCATCACCACCACGCCCGAGAGCCTTCGAGCCTTCATCCGTGGCGTCAAGGCGGGAAGGTTCGACCACCTGGCGCGGTAGCCCCGCCCGCGCTGTCACGTTCCCCCGTCGGGTCCCGCCCATGGTCGGGTGGCGTCGGCCTGACTATCATGTAATCCATGAATGTCGATTCCAACCCTTACGAGGTGCGGCCGGGCGTGCCGGACGTCGCGACCTTCCGGCACCTGCGCACCGCCTCCGGCATGAGCGACCGCCCGGCCGAGGCGGTGGCCGCCGGGCTGCCGAACACCTGGTTCGGCGTGACGGTGCGCCTCGACGGCGAGCCGGTCGGCATGGGCCGGATCATCGGCGACGGCGGATCGGTGTTCCAGATCGCCGACGTCTGCGTGCTCCCCGCCCACCAGGGCCGGGGCCTGGGCGCACGGATCATGGCCCGGCTCACCGCCGAGCTGGAGGACCGCGCGCCCAAGGGCGCCTACGTCTCGCTCATCGCCGACGGCGACGCCCACCATCTCTACACCAGGTACGGCTTCGTGGAGACGGCCCCGTACTCCGTGGGCATGCACCGCCTGGTGTGAGCGCGGCGTCCCCGGTCCGTCCCGCCGAAGGGCGGGGCGGGACGGGGCCCGCGGCCGGTCAGGCGTGGATGCCCTGGCCCGGGGTGAGGATGCCCGCCGGGTCGAAGCGGCGCTTGGCGGCCACCGCGCGCCCCCACCGGGTGCCGTAGTGGCGCCGCCAGTCGGAGCGGGTCATGTCCGGGATCGCGCCGATGAGGTACCGCGTGCCGCCCAGCGCCACCGCCCGGTCGTACAGGCGGCGGTTGCGCCGCAGCGCGGCGGCGTGGTCGGCGCCCGGGGCCGGGAAGGAGAGCAGGTCGAAGTGGAAGCCGACCGGCTCGTCCGGCATCACGGCCATCGGGCGGGTGAGCACGTCCTTCCGGTACGGGTAGAAGAGCAGCAGCCCGGAGCCCAGGTCCTCCGGCGTGAGCAGCGCGGTGGCCTCGCGCATGAACGTCGCGGTCGTCGAGGCGGGCAGGAAGAGGCTCAGCCAGGGCTTGGGCTGCGCCCAGAGGCCGGCGGCCTTCAGGTACCCGGCGAAGCCGTCCACCCGGAACGCGTACTCGCGCGCCGTCTGGTCGACCACCGTCGTCTCGGCCGCGACGCAGCGCAGGCCGCGCAGCAGGGCCGCCCGGTCCGGTACGGCGGCGCCGTCGTAGTGGGCGACGAGTTCCGCCTTGTAGCGCCAGCCGGTGCCGGCCGCGTTCCGCACGACCTCGCCGACCTGGAGGTCGAAGCGACGCTCGGCCATCAGCCTTTCCTGGTCCGCGAGGTAGGCGGACAGGTCGTCGTAGAACAGGTTGAAGACGAGCGCCCGCTCGCGCGCCCGGACCAGGCGCACGGTGGCGCGGACGATGATGCCGGCCTGGCCGCCGCCGGCGAGGACCGCCTCGAACAGCTCGCGCTCGGACGTGCGGGAGGCGGTGACCAGGCGGCCGGTGCCGGTGACCACGTCGACCGACTCGACCGTGTCCACCTGGAGCCCGAACCGCTGGACGCCGCCGCCGATCCCGCCGACGCTCAGGGTGCCGCCCACGGAGAGGTGCAGGTAGTCCGTCAGGCAGGGGGGCGTCCAGCCCTGGGCCAGTGCGGCCTCGGTCAGTCGGGCCCAGGTGACGCCGGCCTCCACCACGGCCCGGCCGGGGGTGATCCGGACGATCCGGTCCAGGCCGCGGGCGTCGATCGCGATGCCGCCGCGGGCGGACGCCTGCCCGTAGCTGGAGTGCGACTCCAGCTCCGCCGTGGCGCCGGTGCCGCTCTGGCCGTTCATCGCCACCGGGATCCGGTGCCGGCGGGCGAAGGCGACCACCTCGGCGACGTCCCGCACCGAGCCGGGGTGCAGGACGGCGCGCGGCGCGGCGGTCACCAGGTGCCCGAAGTCCCCGCCGAACCGCGCCAGCGTGCCGGCATCGGCCACCACGGTCCCGTCCAGACGCGGCAGTGCGGCCAGCGCGGAGCCGGGCGCACCGCTCGCACCGGCCCCGGTGGCGGGCGTTCCGGCGGCGGGCGTTCCGGCCGGAGCGGAGTCCCCGGCGGCGACGGCCCAGGAGCGGCCGACGGTGTTCCAGCCGATCACCGTCGCCGCCGCGCCGACGAGCAGACCGCGGCGGGGCAGGGATGACTTGCTCATTTCAGATTTCTCCGATCAATCGTCATATTGTCAGTGTTGTATCGCATTGCCGTCGGCGCGTACACGTGTCATCGGTCCCTCAAGGGCGGCGAACGGGGCCGGTGTTCGGGCGCGCTCCCGGCGGCCGCGGTCGGCTCCGGAGTGGTCTACACCACATGAGGGGGGCGAACGCATTGATCCGGACACGTACATGTCGCCACCGCCACCCGGCTGACCAGCCGGAAAGCCCCTCCGGGGCGGTGTCCGGCACGGAACGGCCGTGGCCGGAAAACCGGTTGTCGGGCCTGGCGGGGCCGGGGGAGAGTAGAGACATCGCGATCGACGAGAGAGACGAGAGCGACGAGAGAGAAACCGAGGGCGAGCTGGGCCTGGGAGAGCCCAAGGGCCTGTAAAGCCCCCGCTTCGGCTGTGGTGGTTCGAATCCATCCTCGCCCACCCTCGGGATGCCCCGGGCCCCACGGCCCGGGGCATCGTCATGTCACGGCCGGCGAATCCGGCCGAACGGCCCTGCGCCGACGGTGCGTGACGTTCCGTCGGGGAGCGGTGCCCGGTGGAGCGGCGCTCACCTGCGCCCGGCTAGCCTTGGCCGCATGTTCGTTCTGGAGCTGACCTACACCGCGTCCCTCGACCGCATCGACGCGGCCCTCCCCGCCCACGTGGAATGGCTCGGCCGGCACTACGCCGACGGCACCTTCCTGGCCTCCGGCCGCAAGGTCCCCCGCGACGGCGGCGTCATCCTCGCCACCGGCGACGACCGGGCCGCGATCGAGGCGGTCACCCGGACCGACCCCTTCGTGGTGGAGGGCCTCGTGGAGTACACGGTGACGGAGTTCCTGGCGACCACCGTCGCCCCCGTCCTCGAAGCGCACCGCCAGCGGCTCCCCGCCTGAGATCCCCCCGCCACCGCCGTGCCGGGGGCCGCACGGCCGGTACCGACGCCCGGTCCGGGGCCCGGAGCGGTCCGACGACGCGTCCGCCCGGTGCAGCGCGTCCGCCGGCCCCACCCGACCCGCCTCGCCGGGCGGCCCCGCCCGGGTACGGTCGGCGGTCGTCCACTGGCTACGATCGGTGAGCACGGGGCACGGAAGCGCCGGGCCGCTGGCCGGCGCACGGCGAGAAATCTGGTGGGAGAAGACGATGGCACACGTACGGGCCGGGCAGCCGGCGCAGCCGGGCGACCTGGTGGACGTGGCGCGGTTGGTGACGGCGTATTACACGCTGCACCCGGACCCGGAGGAGCCGGGCCAGCGGGTGGCGTTCGGCACCTCGGGCCACCGCGGCTCCTCGCTGGACGCGGCGTTCAACGAGGACCACATCGCCGCCACCACCCAGGCGATCTGCGAGTACCGGGCCGCGCGGGGCGTCACCGGCCCGCTGTTCCTCGGCGCCGACTCGCACGCCCTGTCCGAGCCGGCCACGGCCACCGCCGTCGAGGTGCTGGCCGCCAACGGCGTCACCGTCCTGCTGGACAGCGCGGACGGCTACACCCCGACCCCCGCCGTCTCGCACGCGATCCTGACCCACAACCGGCGCAGCCCCCGGGCGCTGGCCGACGGCATCGTGGTCACCCCGTCGCACAACCCGCCGCGCGACGGCGGGTTCAAGTACAACCCGCCGAGCGGAGGCCCGGCCCCCTCCGAGGCGACCGGCTGGATCCAGGACCGCGCCAACGCCCTGATCCGCGAGGGCCTGCGGGGCGTCAAGCGGGTCCCGTACGCGCGGGCCCTGGCCGCGCCGACCACCGGTCGGCACGACTACGTCACCGCCTACACCGAGGACCTCGTCTCCGTCCTGGACCTGGACGCGGTGCGGGCCGCCGGCCTGCGGATCGGCGCCGACCCGCTCGGTGGCGCGTCCGTCGCCTACTGGGGGCGGATCGCCGAGACGCACCGCCTCGACCTGACCGTGGTCAACCCGGTGACCGACCCGACCTGGCGCTTCATGACGCTGGACTGGGACGGCAAGATCCGGATGGACTGCTCCTCGCCCGCCGCGATGGCCTCGCTGATCGCCCGCCGCGACGAGTACGACATCGCGACCGGCAACGACGCGGACGCCGACCGGCACGGGATCGTCACCCCCGACGGCGGCCTGATGAACCCCAACCACTACCTCGCGGTCGCCGTCGACTACCTCTACCGGCACCGCGCCGACTGGCCCGCCGACGCGGCGGTGGGCAAGACGCTGGTCTCCTCGTCGATGCTCGACCGGGTCGCGGGCGACCTGAAGCGGCAGCTCGTCGAGGTGCCGGTCGGTTTCAAGTGGTTCGTCGACGGCCTGCTGGAGGGCTCGATCGCCTTCGGCGGCGAGGAGTCGGCCGGCGCGTCGTTCCTGCGCCGCGACGGCGGGGTCTGGACCACCGACAAGGACGGCATCCTGCTCGCCCTGCTGGCCGCCGAGATCACCGCCGTGACCGGCCGCACGCCCAGCGAGTACTACCGCGACCTGACCGAGCGGTTCGGTGCCCCCGCCTACGCCCGGGTCGACGCCCCGGCGGACCGCGAGCAGAAGGCGCTGCTGTCCCGGCTGTCGGCCGACCAGGTCCGGGCCGGCGACCTGGCGGGCGAGCCGGTCACCGCCGTGCTCACCGAGGCCCCGGGCAACGGCGCGGCCATCGGCGGCATCAAGGTGTGCACCGAGAACGCCTGGTTCGCCGCCCGCCCGTCGGGCACCGAGGACGTCTACAAGATCTACGCCGAGTCCTTCCAGGGACCCGACCACCTGGCCCGGGTCCAGGAGGAGGCGCGCACCCTCGTCAACGAGGTGCTCGCGGGCCAGACGGACTGACGATCCCCGCCGCAGGTGCGGCCCGGCCGGTGGGCGACGACCGCCCACCGGCCGGACCGCCGGTGGCCCGCACGCGCCGGTCCGTCGGTCGGGCGGCCGTTCCCCGGGCGGCCGTTTCCCGGGTGGGTGATCCCCGGGCGGCGGTCCCGCAAGGCCGGTCACGACCCGGACCGGCCGGCCGCCCGGGCAGCGGCCGGCGCGGTGTCGAAGGGCCCGATCAGCGCGCGGAGGCCGGGGACGGCTGCTCGGCGTCCCCGAACCGGGCCAGGGTCAGCGCACCGGCCACCGCCGTCAGGAAGCCCGCGACGGCGAGCGGTGTCGCGTCGTGGCGGGTGTGGTCGCCGAGCAGCAACACGCCGATGACGGCCGGACCGAGGGTCTCGCCGAGCACCATGGCCGCCGTCGCGGCCGTCACCGAACCGCTCTGCATGGCCCAGGTCAGCGCGCTGAAGCCGCCCAGCCCGGCGAGGGCGATCGCGTAGGCGGAGGGCTCGACGAGGAGGTCGGGCGGTCGGGCGTCCGGCAGGACCCGCACCGCGACGCCGACGACGCCGAACTGGAGGCCGGCGACCAGCCCGAGGAACGGCGCGCTGCGGCCTCCGGCGAACCGCACCACCAGCCAGCCCACGCCGATCAGCAGGACCGAGGCGAGCAGGACGCCCAGCCGCAGCGCCGGGCTGCCCCGGCCGGGTCCGTCCCGCCCGGCGGTGAGGGCGAGGACGCAGAGCCCGACACAGACCGCCGCCACCCCGGCCCACTCGCTGCGCCGCAGCCGCACCCGCAGGACGCGGGCCGAGCCGACGGCGGTGACGGCGAGGGCCGAGGCCAGGACGGCCTCGACCTCGTAGAGCGGCAGCCGTTCGAGGGCGATCAGCTCGGCGCCGAACCCCAGCATGTCCATCCCGACTCCGACCAGGAACGGCCACTGGCGGAAGGCTCCGGCGAGCGCGGCGGCCCCGCCCGGCCGCCGGCCGGCTGCGGCGCGGCGTGCGCCGACCGCCTGGAGCACGGTGGCCGAACCGGTGAGCAGGGCGGCGAGCAGCGCCGACAGCAGACCGAAGGACATGCGCAGACCGTACGGGCCGACGGTGCGGCGGGTCCTCGCGCCGCGCCGCCCGGGCCTCGGGACGGGAGGCGGGTGGGAGCCCGGGTGGGGCGGCGCGGGGCTGTCGGGTGCGGACCGTCCGGTCGGGTTCGTTCGTCCAGGGACCGTCAGCTCCGGTCGCGGGTCGGGTCGGTGTTCGCGACGGGTGGTGGCGGGGTGGGCGTGCGCCCGGTGTCGAGGTGAGGTCGCAGGCCGGATGGCCTATAGTGTGGCGATATGTCCGGTTCACCCGACTGGAGCAATTAGTCCGTCCGGTGTTTCAGGATCTCGGCGCGCAGGCGTTCGATCGAGATGCGTTGCCCCGTTCGGCTGCCGAGGGTGAGCCGGGTTCGGGCGGTGCGGTGCCGTTCGGAGTGATGCGGTCGGGAGGCCAGATGGACAGGCGTGCGGTGGTCGGCGAGTTTCTCGGAACTCTGCTGTTGGTGCTGCTGGCGGTGGGCGCCGCCGTGGTGGCCGGGGACGCGATCGGATCGGTCGGGATCGCGCTGGCGTTCGGCTTCGTGCTGCTCGCCCTGGCGTACACGTTCGGCCCGATCTCCGGGTGTCACGTCAACCCGGCGGTGACCCTCGGGTTCCTGCTGGCCCGCCGGATCGACGGGCGTACCGCCGCGTCGTACTGGGTCGCGCAGTTCCTCGGCGGGATCGCCGGCGCGGCCCTGGTGCTGGTGCTCGCCAAGCAGATACCCGGCCTCCAGACCCACGAGAAGCTCGGCACCAACGGCTGGGGCGACCGCTCCGCCGTGCACGTCAACCTCGGGGGCGCGTTCCTGACCGAGGTGCTGCTGACCTTCCTCCTGGTCTTCGTCGTTCTGGCGGTCACCCACCGCCTGGCCGCCGCCGGATTCGACGGCCTGCCGATCGGCATGGCGCTCGTGGTGGTGCACCTGGTCGGGATTCCGCTCACCGGGACGTCCGTCAACCCGGCGCGCAGCTTCGGTCCGGCGCTGTTCGCGGGCGGCGCGGCGCTGTCCCAGCTGTGGCTGTTCATCCTCGCGCCGCTGGTCGGCGGCGCCCTCGCCGCCGGTGCGCACCTGCTCACCCACCCGCAGCCGAACATCGCCGCCGCCGAGGCGCTCGCGACGGACCGGCGGGCGGCAGCCGCCGACCGCTGACCTCGCGGTCGCTGCCGGGGCGCCGCCCCGGCGCCCGGTGCGTGAGCCTCCCGGAAGGCCCGGCCCCGACGCTCGAACGAGCCGTCGGGGCCGGGCCTTCCGGCGTGTCCGAGGCCGGGCGCGCGGCCCGGCGTCGCCGCCCCGGCGCGCGGCGGCCATGTGGCGGGGGTCGGACGGCGGGTGCGAATCAAGCCCGGTGGCTCATTGTCATGCACAAATTGGACGGGATATTACTTCTCGGTAATCTCAGGTCGTCCCACGGGTGAACCATGAGCCACCCGTCACGCCCTGAAGGAACGTCACGTGCTCCGACCCTCCTCCCGCCGCCCCGGCCGCGTCCTGCGCGCCGCCCTCGCCGCCGCCGCGGCCACCGGCCTGCTGGCCGTCGTCCCGCCCACGTCCGCCCGTGCGGCCGCACCCGCCCCCACCGCCCGGGCCGACGGTGACACGGGCACCGCGCACCTCGACGCCGTGGAGCGCGTCCTGCGGGAGGTGTCGCCCGGGCTGGAGGGCACCGTCTGGCAGCGCACCGAGGGCAACAGCCTGGCCGGTGCCGGTGCCGGTGCCGGCGCCGGTACGGGGGCGGAGCCGGCCGGCTGGCTGCTCCAGACACCCGGCTGCTGGGGCGACGCCACCTGCGCCGACCGGCCCGGCACCCGCGCGCTGCTGGCGAAGATGACCGCCGACGTCGCCGCCGCGACCCGGACCGTGGACGTCTCCACCCTCGCGCCGTTCCCCGACGGCGGCTTCGAGGACGCCCTCGTCGCCGGACTCAAGGCCGCGGTGGCCGCCGGGCACCGCCCCGTCGTGCGCATCCTGGTCGGCGCCGCGCCGCTCTACAACGCCAACGTCCTGCCCTCCCGCTACCGCGACGAGCTGGTTGCCGGGCTCGGCCCGGCGGCCGGCTCGGTCAGTCTGAACATCGCCTCGATGACCACCTCGCGCACCGCGTTCTCCTGGAACCACTCCAAGCTCCTGGTCGTCGACGGACGGACCGTCATCGCCGGCGGCATCAACGGCTGGAAGAACGACTACCTCGACACCGCCCACCCCGTCTCGGACGTCGACCTGGCGCTCAGCGGCCCCGCCGCCACCTCGGCCGCCCGCTACCTGGACACCCTGTGGGAGTGGACCTGCGGCCGGACCGGCCTCTTCGACAACGCCTGGTTCGCCTCCTCGGACGGCGGGGCCTGCCGCCCGTCGATCGAGCGCGACCTCAACCCGGCCGCCCCCGCCACCGGGACCGTCCCGGTGATCGCCGTCGGCGGGCTCGGCGTCGGCATCAAGGCCGCCGACCCGGCGTCCGGCTACCGGCCCGGCCCGGTGGTCGGGGCCGCCGACGCCAAGTGCAGCCCGCTCACCCTGCACGACAACACCAACGCCGACCGCGACTACGAGACGGTCAACCCCGAGGAGAACGCCCTGCGGGCCCTCGTCGGCAGTGCCCGGCGGCACATCGAGATCTCCCAGCAGGACATGAACGGCACCTGCCCGCCGCTGCCCCGCTACGACACCCGCCTCTACGACCTGCTGGCCGCGAAGCTCGCCGCCGGGGTCAAGGTGCGGATCGTGGTCAGCGACCCGGCCAACCGCGGCGCCGTCGGCAGCGGCGGCTACTCGCAGATCAAGTCCCTGGCCGAGATCAGCGACGTGCTCCGGGCCCGCCTCGCCACCCTGACCGGCGACCGCACCAAGGCCACCGCCGCGCTCTGCGGCAACCTCCAGCTCGCCACCTTCCGGGCCGCCCCCACCGCCACCTGGGCCGACGGACACCCGTACGCGCTGCACCACAAGCTGGTCGCGGTCGACGACTCGGCCTTCTACATCGGATCGAAGAACCTCTACCCGGCCTGGCTCCAGGACTTCGGCTACGTCGTCGAGGACCGCACCGCCGCCGCGCAGCTCGACCGCGACCTGCTCGCCCCCGAGTGGCGCCACTCCCAGGCCGCCGCGACCGTCGACTGGGCCACCGGCCTCTGCCGCGCCTGACGCCGGCGCCCCGGGCCGGTCCGTCCGGCCGGTCCTTCGGGCCGGGTCTACGAGCCGGGCCGGCCGTCGTGGCCCGCGGCGGCGTCGCGGGCGGCCCGTTCGCGGGCGCGACAGGGGAGGTGGCGGCTGAGCGCGTCACTGCAGTTGGCGGCGGCCATGCGGCGCAGCAGCTCGGCGGTGCGGGCCGTGAGCGGGCGGGCCCAGGCCCGCAGGGCGGCGTCGGCGCGGGCGTCGAGGCGCTCGACGGCCGAGCGGATCCGGGCGAGGAGACGGACGGTTGTGCGGAGCGGGTGGTTGAGGCGGTTCACGCGAATGCAACCTGACCTTCACCTGTGCGGTTCCGCCCGTCGGTCGCCCGGCCGATGGCAGGGGCCGCGTCGCGCGCCCCTCGGCCCGTGCTCGCGCCGACCGACGGCGCGGGTCGGCAGGAGAGCCGGGAGGAGCGTCGGGAGGAGGGCCGGGAGAAGGTCCGCAGGCGGTGCGGCTACCGTTCGGCCGGGCGCGGGACGTTCGGCCGGCGGCGCCAGCCGGGAGGCGGCGAGCCAGGCGGCACCGAGCAGCGCGGTCGCGGCGAGCGGCACCAGGACCTCGGGACGTGACGACGGACGCCACGGCACGAACAGCACGGCCGCCAGGGCCGAGGACCCGGCGAGCACGGCGGCGTAGCCCGGACCGGACGTCCGGGCGGTGGCCCGCCGGCCGATCCGGTCGGGCGGCGGCCGGTGTGCCACCGGCGGCCGGTCCGGCTCGTTCAAGGCACCCCCCGCGCCCGTCGGTCCCGCGGGACCAGGCCAGGCGTCGACCGGGGGTGGCGGCAGGTGCTGTCCGGGCTCTGAACCGCCGTCTCCGTGCGGAGGGACGCAGGCCGGTTCACGGTTCCACGCCCTGACCGAGGCGGTGCCGGATCAGTGTGGTGGCGACGGCGACCTGGGACGGCTCCAGGGCGGTCCGGCCGTCCTCGACGTCCCAGAGGGCGTTCTGCAGCACGCGGCCGAGCGTCCAGCCGGCGGCCCGCGAACGGTCCAGGCCGAGCGTGCCGGTCAGCAGGTCGAACCGCCGGAGAACGGTCCGTTCGGTGGCGGAACCCCGGTGCGCGGCGTCCCACCGTTGGTCGATGGCCGGGAGCAGGTCGAATCCCGGGTCGCCCGAGAGGGGTTCGGGATCGATGGCGAGCCACGGGTGGCGCTCGCCGGCGAGCACGTTGCCGTCGTGGAGGTCCCAGTGCAGCAGCCGATCACCGGGCTCGTCGAGCAGTGCGGTCACCGTCGAGGCGCAGGTGCGGAGGAGGCGTCGCTCGTCGGGGTCCCGAAGGGAAGGGACGGCCCGGGGTGCCTCGTCGACCATCGCGGCGGCGAGGTCCCCGAGGCGGCGGAGCCCGGCCGGGGCGGGGACGGCCGTCAGCCGGGCCATCAGGCCGGCGAGGACCGACAGCGCGGTGTCGTCGTCGGCCACCACGCCGAGCGGCCGGGCCGCGTCGAGTCGTTCGAGCAGTTGGGTGCCGGTGGCGGGGTCGTCGTCGAGCAGCAGGACGGCGCCCTCGCCCCGCCAGGCGCGCAGCCCGGCGGCGACGCCGGCCGTCTCCTCGCGCACCTGTTGCAGCCGCAGGACCGCGGGGGAGCCGTCGGCCCGCAGGACGGGAAGGACCAGCGAGGCCATGCCGTGGGCGGGCGGGCCGTCCGGTCGCAGGGTCCAGCGGTCCAGGAACTCGGCTGCGAGGGAGGGGAGTTCCCCGATCCAGGCGCGCTCGGCGACCCCGTGTGCGCCGTAGGCGGCGGCGAACTCCTCGGGGACACGAACGGGGGCGAGGGCGCGAACGGGGACGGGGGCTGTATCGGGGGCGGCGTCGCGGCTGCTCAAGGGGGCCTTCCTCGTCGGGGCCGGGCAGGTTGTGCCCGGCGGGTCGTGCCGGTTCGGTCGCTGCACGGGGTTCCGCCGAGCAGTGGTTCCGACTCTCGCACGTCGGCCGGGAGGGTCGGCCGCCGGGTGTTCCGTCCCCATTCGGTCACCTGACGGAGTTTCGGCCTCCGGGTACGCGGAGACTGGGGGCCGGCGCCCCGGACCCGGGGCCGAGGTGCCGGCCCCCTGCCGTGCCGCCGACGCCTCGGCGCCGAAGCGGCAATGTGCATGCCATTGTTACAAAATGTCCCGACCCGCTTCAGAGTTGCCCGTGGGGGCCTAACATCCTGCGCGGGACACCTGGGGCTGCTGCCCCGGCTGTGCTTCGCCGCGCACTCGCGTGCCGCAACTGCCTTGTGAGGAAACGTGTCTGACTGGTCGTTGGCCATAGATTTCGGCACCTGCTTCACCACCGCGGCGGTTCGCGTGGCGCAGGCCGGTCCGGTGGTGGCGGTCGAGATCGAGAACAGCCGCTACCTTCCCTCGCTGGTCTGCCTGGACGACGCCGGGGCGCTGCTCACCGGCCGCGCCGCCGTCCAACTCGCCGCCCAGCGGCCGGAACGGGCGGAGCTCGGCCCCAAGAGGGCGCTGCTCCGCCAGCGGGCCGTCCTGCTGGACGGCCGTGAGGTGGCCACGGTCGACCTCGTCGCCGCCGTACTGGCCCGCGCGGCGGCGGAGGCCCGTGCGCAGAACGGCGGCGGCGCCCCGGCGCGCACCGTGCTCACCCACCCTGCGGACTGGTCGCCGGTCGATCTGGGCCGGCTCGTCGAGGCGGCCGTCCGGGCCGGTATCGACGACCCGGAGCTGCTGGCCGAGCCGGTGGCGGCGGCCCGTTTCCACGCCGCCGCGGCGGCCCTCGGGGCGGACGCCGGTGAGGCCGGGCACGCCGACGGCTCCGCGCCGTACGAGGACCGCCCGATCGCCGTCTACGACCTCGGCGGCGGGACGGTGGACATCGCCGTACTCCGCCGGGAGGGGGGCGGGTTCAGGGCCGTCGCGGTCGCCGGCAACCCGGACTTCGGCGGCCGGGACCTCGACCAGGCCCTCTTCGAACTGCTCCGCGACCGCGCGTTGGACGTGGACCCGGCCCCCTGGTACCGGCTCTGGCCCGATCCGGCGTCCGCTTCCGATTCCGATTCCGCCGACGCTTCCGACGTTGCCACCGCCCACCAGCGTTTCCAGCTCGCACGGGAGTTGACCCTCGCCAAGGAGTCCCTGTCGAGCACCGGGACGGTCTACCTCGCGGTGCCCGGCTACCGCGACCCGTTCGTCGTCCAGGGCGGCGAGTACCGGGCGGCCGTCACCCCGGCGCTCACCGCCTCCGTCGAACTGCTGGAACGGGCGCTGGCCCGGGCCGGAGTGTCCCCGGAGGACCTCGCCGCCGTCGTTCTGTGCGGCGCGGCCGGCCGGACTCCGGTGGTCGCCGACCTGATCGCCGCCCGTCTGGGCCGGCTTCCCGAACTGGCCGCCGATCCCAAGGCCGTGGTCGCGCTCGGTGCGCTCACCGACCCGCCGGCTTCGCCCGGACCGGCGGACGGCGCCGGCGGTGCCCACGACGGCGCAGATGCCGGCCAGAGTGCCAAGCGCTGGGCCGTCACCCACTATCCGGACGAGGACGACCCCCGTCTGGACGGGCGCCGGCCCCTCTGACCCCTGATCCGGACCGACCCGCCCCGGAACGAACCGCCGGGCCGGGACCGGACACCGCACCCCCAACTCCGTGTCCCGCCCGTCGGGAGCACTCCGACCGGACCCGCCCGCCTCCCGAGGAGCCGCGAGGAATCGCATGGACATCGTGATGCTCGGCCACCATGCGGCCGGGAAGACCAGCTACCTCTCCCTGATGTACGCGGCCATGTGCGACGGCGTCGAGGGCATGACGCTGAGCACCGCCGACACGACCGCCCACCGCGTGCTGACGTCCGGCGCACGGGACATCCTGAGCGGCCGCTACCCCCGGCCCAGCGACCGGCCCCGCGCCTACGACTTCGTCCTGCGCCACGACGGGGCCGACGTCTTCCCGTTCCGCTGGAAGGACCACCGCGGGGGAGCGCTCACGGAGCACCGCAGCGACAGCCGGCAGGCGGCCGACCTGCACGACGACCTGGTCGCCGCCGACGGCATCGTGCTCTTCGTCGACGCCCTCCGGCTGGACACCGACCCGGAGGCGGCCGAAGCCGTCCGGCGGCTGACGGTCCGGGTCCACCAGGCCCTCGCCGACCGGGAGGAGACGCTGACACCGCTGGTGATCGCCCTCACCAAGGCCGATCTGGTCGACCTCGGGGCCGACGACGCGGAGGACCGGTTCGTCGGACCGTTCCGGCCGCTGATCGAGGCGGTCGCCGAAACCCGCCACATCCAGGGGGCGTTCATCCCGCTGGTCTGCGGACCGGAGCCGGAGAACGTGGCGCTGCCGGTGCTCTGGACGCTCCGCTTCGGCATCATCGGGCGGGCGATGCGACTGTCCGCCTCGATCGACAGCCTGATGGCCTCCGCCCAACTGGCCGATCAACGCGACACGTTGTGGGACCGGGTTAGCAGCTGGTGGGACGACGTGCCGTCCTGGGCGGCCCTCCGGGACCGTGACCGGGCCCTCGCCGCCGCCGAACTCTCCCTCCTGCAACCACTGGTGGAGCCGGCCGAGCGGTTGGGCGAGCTGTTGGAGGACATCCTCTCGTTCTGAGCCACGGTCCGCCCCCGCCACCGTGGGACCCCGCCCCGACTCCCGATCCGATCCCTCCCAGGCACCACCGGCAGCGCCACCACCATCGGAAGCACCGTGACCCTCGACCTCGCGAACAGAGGACCGCGTCCATGGACGTTCCCAGCATTTCCGTGACCATGATCGGAGCCGCCGGCTCCGGCAAGACGGCCTACCTGCACGGCATGTACAACCGGTTGTCGTCCGGTCTGAAGGGCTACTACCTCTACACCACCGACCCCGACCGGGACCTCGACCTCGCCGAGCACTGGGCCAGGCTCCGCCGCACCGGCGAGATGCCGAAGCCCACCCCGGACGACGTGCCCGTCACCTACGAGTTCGTGTTCCGCCGTGGCATGCGCGACCTCATGCAGGTCGACTTCGTGGATTTCCGTGGCGACTCCTTGGCCGCCCCCCGCGGCTCGGCGCCGGACGTCTCGCGGCTTGCGGAGCGGCTGGAGGCCACCGACACCATCATTCTCGCGCTGGCCTCCGAGCACGTGGCCGAGTGGGTCAGGGCCGGGGCCCCGGGCAGCCTCGAACGGGCCGGAGACCTGATGGAGATCCCCCGGTGCAGCATCGCGATCTCCAGGGTCTTCAGCAACCGCTTCCGCGCCCGCCAGCCTCCCCCCGGTGTGGTCGTGCTGCTCACCAAGGTCGACCTGTTGGCCGCGCGTACGGGGATGAGCGCCGCCGAGGCGCTCCAGGTGGTGGCGAGGAACCTCGGGAACCTCGTCCCCGCCCTCGCCGGGGAGGAGGCCGAGGGCGTCACGGTGGCGCTCTGCCCGATCCAGCTGGGCGCCTTCGGCGAGGGCGATAGGACCATCGTCGACGCGACCCGGATCAGCCCCAAGAACCTCCACCTGCCGATCGTCTTCAGCCTTCGCCACTACCTCAGCGAGGGCATCGCCCGGAACGAGCACGAGATGGCGAGGCTCTCCGCCGGCCTCGACTCCTCCCGCGGCGAACTCGCCGCACTCAGCCAGGGGCTGTTCGGCGGCATCTTCAGGGGAGACCGGAAGAGTTCCGCCCGGCAGCAGATCGAGCGGCTCGTGGCCGACAGCCGGGCGACCTCGGCCGACCTCCAACGGGCCCAGGACCGGTGCGCCGAGTTGGACCAGGAACTGCGAGGGATCGCCATCTACCGCGACGGCCGATTGCTGACGGACTGACACCATGACGAATCCTCCGTACGGGCCGTTGCCCGACCACACCTCCGACGCCACACCGGCGGCCGACCCCCGGCCCGCCGGAGCCGATGTGTCCGCCACTCCGCCCGGCGGCTGGTCCGCCGTCGTCTACGGCCGCACCCTGCGGATCGACCAGTGGTGGCGGGCCCTGCCCGCCGGCGTCGACCGGCAGGGCCCGCTCGCCGAGGCCGTCCGCACCGCGGTGGCGGGCGGGGACCGCCTGGAGGACGGGCCGCGCTTCGTGCTCCACCGCGACGAGCACGGCGTGCTGCTCGGCGCGGCCTGCGAGTTCGGACTGATCAGCGACACCATGGTCCGGGACAAGTTCGACCGTTTGCTCTACGGCTTCGTCGGCTGGTACAGCGCGGCGCCGGTGCCCGGGCGACTCCCCGAGCTCGCCGAACTGGAGGACCACCTGGTCCCCTGGGGCGGCCGGGTGTACCGCGACTGGACGGCGCCGACCTGGGAGGCGGCCGACCGGCGGGAGGCCGAGCCGCGGGCGACCGTGCCGGTGGCCGCCCCGTGGCCCGACGGGGCCCCCGGGACGGTCGGCGAGCTGCCGCCGACGGGCCGATGGCTCCCCGCCCGCGCGGACGGGGCCCACCTGCTGCCCGAGTCGGAGGCGGGGGCGCTCTGGTCGGCGGCGGCGTCCGTGCCCGATCCGTGCCTCCTGGTCACCGGCTGGCGCCGCCGCACCGACGCCGACCTCGCGCGGCTCACCCATCTGACCAGCCGGGACGGCCGGGCCTACGAGCTGCTGTTCCGCCCGCCGCCGGCGCCGCCGACGGCCACGCGGTTCACGCCGAACCAGGCCGCGGGGGATTCCGCCGGTCCGGCGGCGTCCGGCTCCGGCCGGTCGAAGCGCGGTCCGTCGAAGCCGGGTCGGTCGAAGGCGGGAACCTTCGGGCCCGGGGCGCCGCACCCGTCGGGCCCGGGAGCCGTGGATCCGGCGTCCGGCGGTTACGACGGATACGACGGGGGGCGGCGCGGGGCCGTCCACGGGGCGGGAGGCGCCGGACACGACGGCCCGCGCCCGGGAAAGGGCCCGGACCCGGCGGAACCGCCCGGGCAGTCGGTCCTCGGCCAGCTCCTGGGCCAGGCCGGTCGGTTCCTGACCGAGGTCGGCCGCAAGGTGGACTCCGCGCTGGCCCCGCGGAGGAGGAACGGCGGGCGCCCGGCCGACCCGTACCCGGACACGGCACCCCGTGACCCGTACGCCGAGGTGCCACAGCACGGCGCTCCGGAGGGGGAGGCCCACGACGACGGGAGGCCGTACACCGGGAGGGCGAGCGGGGACGACTACGTCTCTCCCGGCCCCAGCGTCGAGCGCCCCCTGTTCGGGCAGACCCGCTCCGTCACGCCCCAGGATGCCGACTACTCCGGCAGGTTCGGCGGATTCGACGACCCGGAGCCGCCCGTCACGCCGTCGGGTCCGGCTCCCGGGCCGGACGCCTCCGGTGCCCCGTCGTCCGTCCCGTCGTCAGGCTCGGTGCCCGCTCCGCCGAGCGTCCCGCCGTCCGTTGCGTTGCCCGACCCGCCGGCCGACCCGCCGCCTGCCCCGCCCCGCCGGCCGTCCGACCCGCCGACCGGCGGTTCCGCAGGGCCCGCCGGGCGGCGCGCGAACCCGCCGGCCGACCCCGGCGACCGGACCGACTCCACCACGGGAGAACCCTCATGACCACGCCCCGGGCCGAAAGCCCCTCCCGCGCCCGCGTGCTGGACTTCGCCGGCCGCACCGCGGACCTCCTCGAACGCGCCTCCAGGGCGGCCGCCGCCGAGCCTGCGGAACCCACCGACGACGCCGGAGCGGGCGGTGCCGGTTCGACCGCCGAGCACGCCGCCCGACGGGTCCGGCAGGAGGCCGCCCGGGCCGCCGACGGCGCCGCCTCGCTGGTCGTGGTCGGGGAGAAGAAGCGCGGAAAGAGCTCCACGATCAACAGCCTGGTCGGCGTCTGGGACCTCCTCCCGGTCGACGCCGACGTCGCCACCGGTGTGCACGTCGTCGTCCGCCACGGCGAGCGCCCGCGCGCCGAGGCGTTCCTGCTGCCCGTGGCGGGGTCCACCACCGGGGCCGGGGCCGGGCCCTCCGACGGCACCGACCCGCTCGGGAACCCGGCCCCGGCGGGGGAGCCGGACGGGCGGCCGAGCCCCGAGCCGATCCCGCTGGAGCGGATCGCCGAGTACGCCGCGGTGGACCCGCTCACGGGCCGGCCGCACCGCCTCGACGTCCACCACGTGGAGGTGGAGCTGCCCGTCCCGATGCTCGCCGCCGGCCTCGAACTGGTCGACACTCCCGGTGTCGGCGGGCTGGTCAGCGGTCACGCCGAACTCGCCCTCGCCGCCCTTGAGTGGGCCGACGCACTGGTCTTCGTGGTCGACGGATCCGGCGAACTCACGAGCTCCGAGCTGGAGTTCCTGGCCCGCGCGACGGAGCGCACCGTCGAGACGGTGTTCGTCCTCACCAAGACCGACAGCCACGACGCGTGGCAGGCCGTCCTCGCCCGCAACCACGAGCTGATCGCCCGGTACGCACCCCGGCACTCCGGGGCCTCCTGGTTCCCGGTCAGCAACCGGGCCCGGCGGGACGCCGCCGAGGCTGCCGACTCGGGCTCGCTCCAGGAGGCCGCCGAACTGCTCTCGGAGAGCGGCTTCGAGCCGTTGGAGGAGCTGCTGCGCCGTCGGGTCGCCGCCCGGGCCGCCGAACTGCGGCTCGCCAACCTGGTCCACGTCGCCCTCGCCGCGATCGCCGGTCCGCTGGCCGAGCAGGAACAGCGCCTCCGCTCGCTCCAGCAGGACCCGACGCTGGCCGCCGAGGTGCAGGGTGCGGAGGAGGCGCTGCGGCTGCTCCAGCCGGAGAGCGCCCAGTGGCGGCGGGTCCTGTCGACCGGTGCCCGCGATCTCAAGAACGCCCTCCAGCTCGGCTTCCGGCGGAGCGTCAACGACGTCCGGCAGTACGCCGAGGGGCAGATCGCGACCTCCGAACCGGGGACGCTCGCCCAGGAGTTCCCGGCCGACCTGGAGGCCCAGGTGGAGGCGGTCTGGCTGCAGCTCGACAATGCCGCCCGGAGGGGCCTGGCGGTGCTGGAGGAGAAGGTCCGGCAGGAGTGCGCGGCCGTCCTGGACGCCGCCGCAGGTTCCGGTCCGGAGGGGGAGACCCCCGGCGCCGAGCTCGTGCCCGTGGACGGCTCCGCGGTCGTCCTCCGGTCCGAACGAGCCGGCCTGCTACCGGAGATGGTGCACTCCAAGCACCGCGAGGGCGGTCCGCTCGGGGTGATCGAGAGCGTCGCGCCCTCGCTCGGCACCGCCGCCACCTTCGGCACCGTGCTCAGTCTGCTGACCGGCGGCATCCTCGTCCCGGCCGTCGCCAGCTACGCGATGCTGGCCGTGCTCACCCGTCGGCGCCGCCAGCGCACCGAACTCGGCCGGGTGCGCGGCGACGCCACCCGCCACCTCAACCGGGTGCTCACCGAGCTGAGCACCGAGATCCCCGCGCAGATCACCAGCCACGTCGACGAACTCACCGACCGGCTCGGTATCGTCCTCGACCGGGCCATCGCGGACGAGCGGGTCCGGCTGGAGAAGCAGCTCGCCGACCACCGCCGCAACCTGGCCGTCTCCGGGGCCGACCTCGCCGCCGCCCGGGACCGCACCCGGCGGCGGATCGCCTCGCTCGTCGTCCTGCGGGACGAGGGCGCCGCCCTGGCCCGGTCGCTGGGCGCTCCCGGCGACCCCGGCGACCCCGGCGCGTCCGGCGCGTCTGGTGCCGACGGTGCGTCCGGCTCCCCGGGCCCGGGACGGAGCTGATTTCGTGGACCTGATGAACCTGCGGCTGGTCGCCCTCGGTCACAGCAACGCGGGCAAGACCACCTACCTCTCCTCCATGTACGCCCAACTCGCCACCGGGTACAAAGGGTTCACCCTGCGCGACGTCAGCGAGGAGGACGGGCACGATCTGCTCCGGGCGGGCCGGGCGGTGCGCCGCGGCGTCTACCCGCCGATCTCCTCCCGCCGCACGGACCACCGATTCCTGCTCACCCACGGCCGCCGTGACGTTGCGGCCTTCGACTGGACCGACTACCGCGGCGGTTCGCTCACCAGCACCGCCGCGGACGATCCCGAGACCACCGGACTGCTGGCCCGGCTCACCCGGGCCGACGGGCTGATCGTCTTCGCCGACGCCCAGCGCCTCGCGGCCGACGTCGGCAGCCACGAGGAGCTCCGTCGCACCGTCGTCCTGCTCCAGCGGGCGGTGCAGCCGCAGTCGGCGCCGCTCCCGATCGTGCTCGCCTTCACCAAGGCCGACCTGGTCACCGACCCTGCCGCGTGGGCCCTGGCCAGGGAGGCGACGGCCCCGCTGGCGGACCTGATCGCCGGTGAGGAAGGGATCCTCGACCTGTCGGTGGCGGTCTCCTGCGGGTCCAGGCCGGCCGGAGTCCTCGTCCCGGTGCTCTGGTGCCTCTCGGGCCTGCTCACCCACCGGGTGCAGGTGGTGGAGTCCGAACTCGCCGACTCCCGGCGTCTGATCAAGGAGACCCGCACGGACGCGCACGCGGTGAACAGCATGGTGTCCTGGCTCAAGGGCGTCGAGAGCGCCACGGCCAAGCTCAAGCGGTACGAGGAGTGCGCGCGGATCGAGAAGGAGGAGCTCGGACGGCTCCGCCGGCCTGCCCAACGGCTGGCCAGGGTGCTGGCCCGCGTGCAGCGAGGGACCGTACCGCCGGTCGGCGACCTCCTCCCGGCGGAGGCGCGGTGACCGGAGTCCCCCCGCCCGGGCCCGCGTCGACGGGCGGACCGAGGCCCGTGGAACTCGCCCCCCTCGTGGGCGAGTTCTGCGCGGACCTGGCGGCCGGGCTGCCGCCGGGTCCGGCCGTCGGGGCGGTGCGCGCCGTGCGGGAGCGCCTCGACGAGCGGACCCTGCGGATCGCCGTCGGCGGCCGGATGAACGCGGGCAAGTCCACCCTGGTGAACGCCCTGCTCGGGCGCCGGCTCGCCGCCTCGGCCGCGACCGAGTGCACCACCGTGGTGGCCTGGTTCCGGCCCGGCCCGCTCAACCGCGTCCAGGTCCGGCGGCTCGACGGGACCTCCCACTGGCTGGCCGGCGGCCTGCCGCGCGATCCCCGCGGCCTCGGGACGCCGACCGGGGAGATCGCCGAGGTGGTGGTTGAGGCCGCCGGACTCCGGCCGGCCGGGGACTGCGTGCTGGTCGACACCCCCGGTCTCGACTCGCTCAGCGGTCTCGACGCGCCCGCGCTGGCCGCGCTCGCCCGCGCCGACGCCGTGATCTACGTCATGCCGCACCCGGGCGCCGGGGACGCGGAGGCGCTCGGCGCCCTGCGCGCGCAGGCCGACAGCCGGATGACCGCGCTCAACGCGGTGGGCGTGCTCAGCCGGATCGACCTGCTCGGCGACGGCCACGGTGACCCCTGGCCCCGGGCCCGGCAGGTCGCCGACCGCAACGCCGAACGGCTCGCCGGGCTGGTGGACTCCGTGCTCCCGGTGGTCGGCCTGCTCGCGCAGACCGCCCTCGGCGACGACTTCACCGAGTCGGACGCCGCCCTGGTCCGCCGGCTCGCCGAGACCCCCGCGGCCGAACTCCGCCGGGCCCTGTACACCGGCAGCCGCTTCCTGGGCTGGGACGACGCCCCGCTCACCCGGCCCGATCGCGAACGGCTCCACGGCCTGCTCGGCGTCTACGGCATCGACGTCGCGCTCCGGACCGCCGACCGGGCCAGGGCGACGGGCGGTCACGTCGGCGCCGCCGTCCTGCTGGAGGAGTTCCGGAGGACCTCCGGCATCGGTGCCGTCGTCGACCACCTGCGACGGCAGTTCGTCGACGCCGCCGACGTCCTGCGCGCCGCCGCCGCCCTCGGCGCGGTCGAGGCCGCGCTCGGTGCGGGCGACGGCCTGCCCGCCGACCTGGTCCGCCGGGCGCGCACCAGGATCGGCGAGCTCCGGCAGCATCCGGTGCTGCGCCGACACGAGTTGGCCCGGGCGCTGGCCGCCGTCGCCTCCCGGCGGCTCGAACTCGCCCCGGACGCCGTCGACGCGCTGATCGCCCTGGCCACCGGGCGCACCCCGGCCGCCCAGCTCGGGCTGGAGGCCGGGGCCGGGCCGGAGGACCTGCGCCGGGCGGCGGCGCGGGCGGCCGGGTACTGGCGCCGGCTGGAGGACGGCCCGCTGCGCGACGCCGGCCGGTACGCGCGGATCGCGCGCGAGCTGTGCGAGGCGATCTACTTCGCCGCACCGCCCGGGCCGCCCGCCTGACGTCCGGCCGGGTCCGACGTCCGACCGGGGGTCCGACCCGGTCGGGAACCGGTCCGGACGGTGTCCGGGCCGGTGGAGAGAAGGGAACACCGCCGTGACCGACCCCGAGCAGACCTGGGACGACGGCCGCCTGCACCCCGACGACGTGATCGAGGCGGCCGACCACACCGCCTACGAGTCCCCGTCCGACTACTACTCCGGCCAGAACGGCCACGAGCCCGACCCGGCGGCGGTGCACGATGCGGGCGACGACGGCTGGTGACGCCGTCAAGGCCCCGCCGGGACGACTCGTCGACGTATGTGAGTTCTCCTCAAGTCGGATTCCTGTACCGGAGTTCGGCACGGTCGGCCTCCGACTTGAGGAGGGCCGACACGCCGGAGGGGCATCCACCCGTGGGTGGAGCCGCTGTGCCCCTGTGGGTGGACGACCGGTTCGTGCCCGGCTGACAAAGTGTCAACCCCTCACACTTTTCGGGTGTTGCGAAAGCCGTCGGCACGGACACAGGAGGACTCATGAGGGTAGCGGAGCGCCGGGGCGCGTCGCGGACGGCGAGGGGCGTGCGGATCGTCGCGCTCGCGCTGGCGGGGGTGGGCCTCGTGGGCGTGACCGCCCCGACGGCCGGTGCCTTCGGCACCGGGCCGGGCGGAGCGACGGCCGTCGGCGAGGAGCAGCCGGGGAGCGGCCCGGAGGCGGCCGGGCGCGGCCCGCACCGGGGTGGCGTGGACGCCCGGGCGCTGAACGAGGCGCTGGAGGGCGTGATCGAGGTCGGCGGGGCGTCCAGCTCCCTCGCCCGGGTGACCGAGTACGGGCGCACGGTGTGGAAGGGCGCGGAGGGCGTGGGCGACTTCTCGACCGGCGCCGAGCCCTCGGCGAGCGGCCGGTTCCGGATCGCCAGTGTGACCAAGACCTTCGTGGCGACTGTCGTCCTCCAACTGGTCGGCGAGGGGCGGTTCGGGCTGGACGACAGCGTGGAGAGCCTGCTGCCGGGTGCCGTCCCGGGCGGCGGCTCCATCACCGTGCGCCAGCTGCTCAACCACACCAGCGGGCTGTTCGACTACACCGCGGACCCGGCCGTCGACGTCGACAACGCGACCTGGCTCCGCGAGGGGCGCTGGCGGAGCTGGACGCCGCAGCAACTCCTCGCGGTGGCCAACAGCCACCCGCCGTACTTCGCGCCCGGCACGGGCTGGCACTACGCGAACACCAACTACCTGCTGGCCGGCATGATCGTCGAGCGGGTCACCGGCCACGACTGGCGCCGGGAGGTGGAGCGCCGGATCATCGACCGGCTGGGACTGAGCGGGACGTCGATGCCGGCCCACGCGACGGGGATCCGCGGCCCGCACGCGCACACCTACCTCGATCTGCCCGGCGGCCCGGTGGACGTCACCGAGATGGAGCCGAGCGAGATGGACGCGGCGGGCGTCGGCATCTCGACCACCGGGGACCTCGGCACCTTCCTCCGGGCCCTGCTCGGCGGGCGGCTGCTCCCCGCACCGCTGCTCGCCGAGATGCTGACGGTCGCCCCGCTGAGCGGCGACGCCCAGTACGGCCTGGGGATCGGCCGGCTGACCACGCCCTGCGGCGAGGTCTGGGGAAACAACGGCAGTACCGGCCGCGGGCACAACAGCGCCCTCTACGGCACCCTGGACGGCCGCCGGCTGGTGGCGGTCTCGACCAACGGCTACCGCAACACCGGCCAGGGGTGGAAGGCCTCGCAGAAGCTGCTGGCGACCGCCTTCTGCGGCCGTCAGCCGGCCACCGCAACCGCCGCCCCGACCGGCTGACCGCCGCCGTCCCGCCGTTCCGCCGTCCCGCCGGACACCGGACCACCGGACCGGCCGGGCGGCGGGCGTGCCGTTCCGCCCCCGCCGGGCAGTCGCCACGAGGAGGGGCGAGCAACGCCGGGGCCGTTGACCGCCGAGGTGGTCGACGCCGTCCACGAGGCGTCCTGCCCGCCGTCGACCGGGGGTGTTCGTCCCACTGAACGGCGCCCGGATCGGCGCCGGTTCGCAGGCCGAAGCCGAAGCCGAGGCCGGCGCCCTCGGCCCGCCGGGCATGCGAGTGCCGCCCGGCTCGCCGGTCGCCGGCGTCCCGGCCCGGATGCGCCGCGAGCTGACCGCGGAGGAGCGGACCGGCATCAAGGCCGGCGCCGAGGGGCCATCTGTTGCCGGCCGACGGCCACCCGTCGTTCCACCCGCTCCCGCCGTCCGTCCTGCCCGTCCTGTCCGTCCCGGACGCCCGGGGCGGCCCTGCGGCCCGAGCGCCGGACCGGCCGTCGGTGCGGGGCGTAGCCGGACCGTGTCTCTTCGAGATGCTCCCGAACGGGTGGGGGCCGCCGCATCGTCGGTGGCGAACCCGGCTTCCGGGCGAACGGCCCTGTCCGGGGCGGCTGTGTAGAAGTCGATGACGTCGCGCCCGAGTCCGGGACCACCGACACCGGGCCGCCTGCCAGGACGTGATCCGGAACGGCGAAACGCCCGGAGCGTCGCCTCGTCGTCATCCTCGACTCCCGGGCACCCGCCACCGCCCTCGCCGACCTCAGGCGGCGGATCGCCGACCTCTCGGGCGTCGAAGGCGCCGGACTCTGCGACCCACCCGCCGAAAACCGTCGCTGAACCCCCACCGGCGCACCATCCGCGCAGACCTCCGGGCGGGCCTCGGGCCTCCGGCCCCGGCGGCCCGCGCGGCCGACGAGTGCGCGAGGGCCATTCCGGAGGGCCGGTGACACGACCCACGGAATCGGACTTTCCGCTTCCGTTCTCACCTGTCGATCACTGTCCAATTTGGTCTAGACAAGATCTGAATATTTCAGTTACGTTTCCCCGCACGAGATCTCGTCAGTAAGTGCACAGCCACTCGTATCCATCTGCCCAGTGTGGAGGAACAATGGTTCAGGCGATGCTCAACCTGGTCGACCGGGCGTTCTCGCGCGGTCTCCGGACGGAGACCGCGGAAGCGGCCTGCGCGTGCCCGGCGGGTACGTTCTACACCTGTGTCGGGGAGACGCTCTACGTGAAGACGTGCTGTTCCTGGAACTGCGCTTCCGCCCCCACCTGTGAGACGTACGCCATCCGGGGCGGTTGCTGACCGTCCGGGTCTGACCGGGCGGGCCTCCGTGGCCCGCCCGGTGCCCGGCCGGGAGTCCCGGCCGACAGAGTCCGCCGGCATGCCCGCTCGCCCGGGGTGCCGGCACGGGGGAGGAACCATGCACGCCTGCCTGCTGCTCGGCGGCCGCTGTGTCGTCGCGCTCGTCTTCGCCGTCTCCGCGCTGGCCAAGCTGCGCGCGCCCGGGGACTTCGCCTCGGCGCTGCGCGCGATGGCGGTCGTCCCGCGCCGGCTGAACCGCCCGGTCGTGATCGCCGTCCCACTCGTCGAGGCGGCCGTCGCCCTGCTGGTCTGGCTGCCCGGACCGGTCGCCACCTGGGCGTTCGCGGCGGCGGGCGGACTGCTCGCGCTGTTCGCGGCGGTCCTGGTCTCGGTGCTGTGGCGCCGGATCGACGTCTCCTGCCCCTGCTTCGGTGCGGCCGGCGTGCCCGTGGGGCGGGCGCACGTGGTGCGCAACCTGCTCCTCGCCGGCGTCGCCGCGGCCGGTCTGGTGGCGAGCACCGCGCCGGACCCGGGGGGTCTGGAGCCGGCGGCCGTCGCCCTAGTCCTGCTGGTCGCCGTCGGCGCGAGTGCGCTGGCCATCGCCACCGACACCCTGGTCGAGCTCTTCTCTCCCGCGCGCTGAGTACCCGCCCGGGCGGCTGCGCGCCGAGCACCCGGCCCCGGCGGAAGCGCCCCGGCGACACCGTTCCGCCGGCCCCTCGAAAGCTCCCCGAACGCCCCTCGAATTCGTCCTTCCCCAGTGTCCGGAACGAGGCCCACTGCCATGTCAACGGTATTCACCGTCGTGATCGGCTGTCTTTCCGTATTCAATCTGCTGCTTACCCTGGCACTCGCCAGAAAGGTGACCGGAAACCCCGGTCACGGTTCCCACGGTGACATCGTCAAGGGCGTGTCCATCCCGGAGAACCGAATTCCGGACGGAACTCCCGTACCGGAATTCCGGGCCGTCTCCCGGCAGGACGGACCGGTGTCCCGCGCGGACTTCTCCGGGGGCCGCGCCGTCGTCGGATTCTTCTCCGCGAGCTGCGGGCCCTGCCTCGAACAGGCCCCGGACTTCGTCAAGGCCGTCACCGACCACCCCGGGGGCCGCGACCGGGTCGTGGCCGTCGTCAAGGGCGGCGGCGCGGTCGCCGAGGAACTGGCCGCCATGCTCGCGCCGGTCGCCAAGGTCGTGGTCGAACCCGCCGGGGTGGTCGAGGGCTCCGTGGCCGAGTCCTTCGGCGTCGTCCGCTGGCCCAGCTACGTCGAGGTCGGCGCCGACGGGCGGATCACCAACCGCCTGCTGCCCGGAGAGCTCGACGTCCAGCCCGCCGTTCGGTGACGGCGACCCCGACGGCGGGCACGGCCGGAGCCACCGGCACCGCCGGAGCGGCGGGTGCGGTCCCGCCCCCGACGGCGGGCACCGCCCCGGCGCCGCGTCCGCCCGGCGAAGGCCGCCAGGCCCTGCGCTCGGCCGCCGCCGCGACCGCGCTCGCCTGGCGGTCCGGGCCCGGTGCGCTGCTGGTCTCCCTGCTCTGCGGCCTGGTGGCCGGACTGCTCCCGGCCGCCACCGCACTGCTGGTCAGCGACCTGTTCGACGCGCTGACGGCCCCGCCCGGGGCGCCCGGCGGCGGCTCCGGCGTGCCGGTCGGCACCTGCGTCCTGCTGGTCGCCGCGAGCCTCGGACTGGCCCTCGCCCCGGCCGCCAGCGAGTACGCCCGGGCCCGCAGCAGCCGGGCCATCCGGCTGCGGGTGCAGGACGAACTGTTCGAGGCGGTCAACCGGCTGCCCGGGCTGCGCCCCTTCGAGGACCCGCGGTTCCAGAACGAGCTGCGCCTCGCCCAGCAGGCCGGCGGCGTCGCCCCGGACCTGCTGACCGGCTCGGCGTTCAGCAGCCTCCAGGCGCTGGCGACGGTCCTCGGCTTCCTCGGCACCCTGTTCGCGGTGAACCCGCTGCTCGGCGGCGTCACCCTGCTGCTCACGCTCCCACTGGTGCGCGTCCAGCTGGTCGCCGGCCGCCGGCGGGCGGCGGTGCTGCGCGACACGATGGCGCACAGCCGCCGGCAGATGTTCTACGGCAGCCTGATCGCCGACGTCGACGCGGTGAAGGAGGTCCGGCTGTTCGGCCTCCAGGACTTCTTCCGGAAGCGGGCCCGCACCGAACTGCTCACCGTCTCCGGCGCGGAGGAGCGAACCGACCGGCGCAACCTCGCCCAGCGGCTGCCCGCGTCCCTGCTGGGCGTGGGCGTGTACGCGCTGGGCCTGGTCTGGGCGGTGCGCGCCGCCCGCAACGGTGAACTGTCGCTCGGGGACGTCTCGGTGTGTCTCGCCGCCGTCGGCGGCATCCAGAGCGGGGTCGCCCAGCTCGCCGCGACCGGATCCGCCGCCTACCAGGCGGCCATCACCTTCGACCACTACCGCGCGCTCGGCGCGGCCGAGCCCGACCTCGCCCTGCCCGAACGGCCGGTGTCCCCGGACCGGCTCACCGGGACGATCGAGCTCCAGGACGTCTGGTTCCGCTACCACGAGGACGCCCCCTGGACCCTGCGCGGCGTCGACCTCGTCCTCCCGGCGGGCTCGGTCACCGCCCTGGTCGGCCTGAACGGCGCGGGCAAGAGCACGCTGGTCAAGCTGCTCTGCCGGCTGTACGACCCGACCCGCGGCCGCATCCTCTGGAACGGCACCGACATCAGGGATTTCACCCCCGACGCGTACCGCGAGCGGGTCGGCGTGGTCTTCCAGGACTACGTGCGCTACGACCTCACCGCCGGTGAGAACATCGGCCTCGGCCGCCTGGACCACCTCGGCGACGCCGGCCGGATCACGACGGCGGCCCGCGCGGTCGGTGTGCACGAGCGGATCTCCCGGCTCGACGCCGGCTACGGCACGCTGCTCAGCCGGATCTTCGCGGCCGACGGGCCGGGAGCCGGCCGCGGGCACGCGCTTTCCGGTGGCGAATGGCAACGCCTCGCGGTGGCACGGGCGTTCATGCGGAGCGACGCCGACCTGATGATCCTCGACGAACCCAGCTCCGGCCTCGACGCCGAGGCCGAGAAGGAGGTGCACGACAGCCTGCGCGGCCTGCGGCGCGGGGCGACCAGCGTGATCGTCTCGCACCGGCTCAGCGCCGTCCGGGACGCCGACCGGATCGTCGTCCTCGGCGCCGGGCAGGTGGTGGAACAGGGCACCCACGACCGGCTGTTGGCGCGCGGTGGCCGGTACGCCGAACTGTTCGCGCTGCAGGCGGCCGGGTACCACGACACGCCGGTCGGGCCACCCGCAGGACCGCCGACCCCGGCACCGCTCGGCCGCACCGCCCCGTAGCCGTACCGCGCCGTAGCCGTACCGCCCCGTGGCGCCCACTGCCCCCCGTGGCACCGTTCCGTCACGACCCCGTAGCACCAGGAGGTTCCACCGTGCCGCTGCTGCTCGCCGCCGTCGCCGGCGTCCTCGTTCTGGCCGCGCTCGCCGCGCTGGCCCGCACCGTGTTCTCGGTGATCGTGGTGTCCGGGCCGAGCATGAGCCCCGCACTCCGCCCCGGCCGCCGGGTGCTGGTCGTCCGACGGGGCCTGGCCCGGCTCCGGACCGGCCGGATCGTCGTGGTCGTCTCGGACGAGGACGGCCGCCCGACCGCGTCGCCGGTCGGCGACGGCCCGCGACGGCTGCTGATCAAGCGGCTCGCCGCGCTGCCGGGCGAGCCGGTTCCGGACCAGGTCCGCGACGCCGTCCCCGGCCCGGCCGTGCCCGGCGGCCGGCTGATCCTCCTCGGCGACAACCCCGGCCTCAGCACCGACTCCCGGGTCTGGGGCGCGGTGCCGGTCGCCGGCGTGGTGGGCGTCGTCCTGGAGGGCGTCCGGCTCCGGGACGCACCCCTGGGCCCGGGGCGGCCGGTGGGTCGCTGACCCCCGGGCCGCCGGGAGCCGCCAGGGCCGGTGCGGGCCCTCAGCGGTGCGGTCCGTGCCAGCCGTCCCCGTGGGCGTCCTGGCCGAAGTGGACGTCCGGTGGGTCGTGCCCTTCGTAGCCGTCGTATGCGTCGTACCCGCCGTGCTCGTGGTGCGGCTCCGGGACGTCGTGGCCGTGGGTCGTGTCGTGCACGCCGTGTCCCTCGTGCACGTCGAACGGGTCGTGCACGTCGTGCGGGTCGAACGGGTCGTGCGGGGCACGACCGTCGTACGGGTCGTGCGGGTCGCCCGTGCGGGACGGGTCCACGGCGTCGCCGTGGTAGGGGTGACGGCCCTCGCCGCCGTACGCGCCGGACTCGTGGGAGTCCTGGTGCCGGGGGTGCGACGCCTCCCACGGATCGTGCGGGTCCGAGCCCCCGCACGTCGCCCCGGTGCCGTTCGGGTGCCACGGGTCGTCGTGGTGGACGGCGTTGTCCACCGGTCCGTGCGGGCCGTGTCCGTCCCCGTTCGGGTGTGCGCCTCCGTGTCCGTGTCCTCCGTGTCCTCCGTCGTGCCCGGCGCCGTGGCCGCCGGTGTCGCCGTGGTGGCCCGGAGCCTCCCACGGGTCGTCGCCGTCGTGGTGTGCGGACGGGCTCGCGTTGCCGCCGGCCTCCTGCCCGCCGCCGTGTCCGTGACCCGGACCGCCGTCCCCGCCGTGGTGGACCGAGGGGGTGACGCCGAGTCCGGCGCCAGCGAGGAGGTCGAGGGCGCCCTGGAGCACCGCCGAGGTCGCCGCGCGGCGCCGGGTCCCGGGTGTCCGCGGAGGGGGCAGGGCGACGAGTTCGCCCCGCCGGGGCGTGGCCAGCCAGGCGTGTGCCTCGAAGCGCTTGTCCTTGATCCTCACCGTGGTCCGGGTGAACTCCCCGGCGGCCAGCCCGCCCACGCCCGCCTCGAAGACGTCGGTGTACAGGTCGTCCGTGACGACCAGGACCAGGTCGGCCTCCGGGGTGTCCTTCAGCGCGGCCCGGGCCTGCGCGCAGTCCAGCAGCCGGCAGGCCGTCTCGACCGAGCGGGCCGTGAAGCCGAGCGCGGCCCGTTGCACCCCGCCCTGGGCGAGCGCCACCCTGATCCGCAGCCGTCCGGTGGTGCCGGGGGAGCGGTTGAGCGTGTGCACCGCGTCCCGCAGGCCGAGGACCAGGCCCGGCAGCGCGACCGCCTCGTTCGTTCCGGGGGGCAGCAGGAGCAACTGGCCGTCGCCCCGGTCCTGCGCCTCGCACCGTCCGCGTTCGACCCGGGCCCGGACGAACGCGTGGTCCAGTGCCCGGTGGAGGCGGTCCTGGATGTCCCCCTGCACCGGGTACAGCCGGCCGCTGTAGGCCTCGATGTCGACCACCAGGCAGATGCGGCGCTGCCGGGCCGGGGTTCCTTTCGCGCTCATCGTCCGTCACCTCCGTGCGGGGGGAGCGGGAGGCCGGCCGCCTTCGAGAGCAGCGTCCGGTCCTTGACCACGAGTTGGCGGTAGCTGGTGCGGACGGCGCCCTGGTTGCGCAGGGTGCGCAGGGAGCGTTCCACACTGGCGGGGGAGAGCTGGGACAGGGCGGCGAGGTCGGCGTGGCTGAGCGGTATGTCGATCCGCAGGCCGTCCTCGGTCGGGGTGCCGTAGGAGCGGAGCAGTGTGGTGAGGGTGCGGGCGAGGCGGACCAGGACGGTCCCGCAGCCGGCGTCGACCCGGTAGCGGGTGGCGGCGCGGAGCTTGTGGCTGAGCGATCGCTGGACGGCGAGGGCGGCCGCGGGCCGGTCGGCCAGGAAGGCGAGGAAGGCCGGGCCCGCGATCTCGCGGGCGGTACTGGTGCGGACGGCGAGCACCGTGGCCGAACGCGGATCGCCGTCCAGCACCGCCATCTCGCCGAGCAGTTCGCCGGGGAGGCGGACGGCGAGCAGGGCCTCGCTGCCGTCCTCGGTGGCGGCCACGACCTTGACGCAACCGGTCAGGAGGAGGGCGACCCGGTCGCCCGGCTCGCCCTCGATCATCAGGGCCTCACCCGGGGAGTAGATCCGCCGGGTGCCCAGGCGGCCGAGTTCCCGCAGGTCGGTGTGGTCGAGCCCGGCGAACGGGCCTCGTGGGAACGGGGTGGGCGGGGGTCCCGGTGGCCGGGCCCCCGGGGTTCTGCCGGATTCGGGTGCGCTCCGCGACGCGCTCTCCATGGTGCCTGCCCCCACAGGTCGGCGGCCCTGCCCCGAACGGGGCGATTCCGTACGGAAGATAGCGCACGGCCCGAGGTGCTGTCAGTCTCCGGGAGCCGGGGTCCGGCCTGCCGCGTTGGGTCGTCGGCGAACGGCAACCCGAGCTGATTGCACGTGATCTGACGATCAGTCAGGCTTGTCGTCCGGGGGACTCGACATCGGAGGGGCGGGCGGGCATGCACGGTGGAGGGCGACTGCGCAGGGTGTTCGCGGTTCTCGGAACGGCCGCGGCGCTGGCGATCGGTGCCGGAGGGGTGTTCCCCGCGTCGGCGGCGGCGCCGGAGGGGGTGGTGCAGGGCGCCCGGTCGCCGGACGCCCTGCCCGGGAGCTACCTCGTCATGCTCAAGTCGGATCCCGGGGGCGACCGTCCGGCGGCCGGCGCGGGCGAGGTGGCGGACGCCTCGGCCACCCTGGCCCGGGCGTACGGGGGCACCGTCCGCCGCACCTACGACGCGGCGCTGCACGGTTTCGCCGCGGACCTGACCGAGCGGCAGGCACGCCGGCTGGCCGCCGACCCGTCGGTGGCGCTGGTCTCGGCGAACCGCCGGGTCCGGGTCGACGGGGAGCAGACCTCCCCGGAGGCCTGGGGCCTGGACCGGGTCGACCAGCGGCGGCTCCCGTACGACGACCGCTACACGTACCCGGACACGGCCGGGGCGGGCGTGACGGTCTACGTCGTCGACACCGGGGTGCGGATCACCTCGGAGGAGTTCGGGGGCCGCGCCTCCCACGGCTACGACGCGGTGGACGGCGACGCGGTGGCGGACGACGGCCACGGCCACGGCACCCACGTCGCGGGGACGGTGGCCAGCACCACGTTCGGCGTCGCCAAGGCGGCGAAGGTCGTCGCGGTGCGCGTCCTGGACGACAACGGAGAGGGCACCACCGAGCAGGTCGTGGCGGGCATCGACTGGGTGACGCGGAACGCCGCCCGTCCGGCCGTCGTCAACATGAGCCTGGGCAGCGACCCGGATCCGGTGCTGGACGCGGCCGTCGCCCGCTCGATCGCCGCCGGGCTGACCTACACCGTCGCGGCGGGCAACCAGGCCGTCGACGCGAACGAGCACTCGCCCGCCCGGGTGCCCGCGGCGATCACGGTCGGGGCGACCGACTCGGCCGACGCGCAGGCGTCGTTCTCCAACTACGGCCCGCTGGTGGACCTCTACGCACCAGGCGTGGACGTCACCTCGGTGTGGTACGTGATCGACTTCGAGGGGATCGGCGTCACCATGTCCGGCACCTCGATGGCCGCCCCGCACGCGGCCGGCGCCGCCGCGCTGTACCTGTCGACGCACCGCACCGCCACGCCCGCGCAGGTCACCGCGGCGCTGACCGGCGCGGCCACCGTCGACTCGCTCTACGATCTGGGTCCGGGTTCGCCCGACCGGCTGCTCTACACCGGGACGGTGCCGAACCGGCCGCGCGGTCCGAGGTTCGCCGCCCCGGCCCCGGTGGAGTTCGACGGGATCGGCACGGTCGAGGCCCCGATCACCGTCACCGGCGTGCCCGGGAAGGCGCCGCGCGATCTCGACGTCGGCGTGGACATCGGCTACTGGTGGCGGAGCGACCTCAACGTCGAGGTGGTGGCGCCGGACGGCGCGGCCTTCCTGCTCCACGCGGCGGGCAACTACGACATCGCCACGGACCTCGTCGCCCTCTACGGGGTCGACGCCTCCGGGCACACCGCGAACGGTGTCTGGCGGCTGCGGGTGACCGACATCGGGGGCTACTTCCCCGGCACGATCAGGGGCTGGTACCTGAGGTTCTGACGGCGGGGGAGCGTCCGCGCGGCTCAGCAGGTCTCCAGCGCGGACGCCTCCTCCCGGATCAGCTCGCGCAGCGCGGCGAGTCCGGGCCGGCGGTCGTCCAGGCGCCACTGGAGCTCCAGCGGCAGGGTGGCCCGGTCCGTGAGCCGGACGGTGACCACGTCCTCGGTGAGGTGGCCGGTCATCGAGGCGGGGAACAGCGAGAACGCCCGGCTCTGCGCCAGCAGGTAGAGCCGGGAGCCGACGATCCGGGCCGGGCCGACCAGCACCGGCGGCTCGACCCCGCGCTCGGCGCAGAGCGCGAGCACGTGGTCGTAGTAGCGCGGGTTCTGCTCGCGGGGCCAGAGCAGCAGCGGCAGGTCGCCCAGCTCGTCCAGCCGGACGGACGCGCGCCCGGCGAGCGGGTGGTCCCGGCTGAGGGCGATGTGCACCGGCTCCTCGGCGATCCGCTCGCGCCGGTAGCCGGGCACGTCGTCGAGGAACCGGCCGAGGCCGATGTCGGCCAGTTCGGCGGCCAGCGTCGGGGACACCCGGCCGGTGTCCACGGACAGTTCGGCCAGGAGCAGGTCGGGCAGCTCGCGCTCGGCCCGGCTGACCACGGCGGGCAGCAGCCGGTTGACCACGGTGGGGGAGGCGACGATCCGGGCCGTACCCGTCCGGGTCTCCTCGTGCAGCCGGACCCGGGCGAGCAGGGTGTCGGCCTGGGCGAGGAGGCGGGCGGACTCGGCGGCCATCACCTCCCCGGCGGAGGTGAGCCGGACCGCCCGCCGGCTGCGGTCGAACAGCTGGACGCCGACGGTCCGCTCCAACCGGGCGACCTCCTGGCTGACCGTCGGCTGCGAGATGTGCAGGCGTTCGGCGGCCCGGCCGAAGTGCAGCGTGTCGGCCACCGAGAGGAAGACCTCCAGCTGGCGAAGCGTGAGACTCATAGCCGGGAGTCTATGAGATGGCCCAGGACTCATTCTGGATCCCGATGTGACCCCTCCCTAGGCTGAGGACACCGCTGCCACACCGTGGTGGCAACGGCCCCCGAGAGAGAGCCCCTGCCATGACCGGACTGCCCATCCGTATCTCCGACGAGGTCACCGAGGCCGTCGCCGCCGGGACCCCCGTCGTCGCGCTGGAGTCGACCATCTTCACGCACGGGCTGCCCCGGCCCCGCAACCTGGAGGTCGCCCTGGAGGCGGAGGAGCGGCTGCGGGCCACCGGCGTCGTCCCCGCGACCATCGGCGTCTACGCGGGCGTGCCGACGGTCGGCCTCTCCACCGACCAGATCAGTGAACTCTCCGGGACCGACGACCTGGACAAGGCCAGCCTCCGCGACCTGCCGGTGGTCGCCGCGCTCGGCCGGCACGGCGGTACCACCGTCGCGGCCACCGCCTTCCTCGCCCACCGGGCGGGCATCCGGGTCTTCTCCACCGGCGGCCTCGGCGGCGTCCACTTCGGGGCGTCCGAGAGCTTCGACGAGTCCGCCGACCTGACCACCCTGGCCGCCACCCCGGTCACCGTGATCAGCGCCGGGGTCAAGTCGATCCTCGACATCCGGGCCACCCTGGAGCGGTTCGAGACCCTCAACATCCCGGTCATCGGCTACCGCACGCGCCAGTACCCCGGCTTCTACGTCACCGACTCCGGCCACGAGATCGCCTACCGGGTCGACACCCCCGAGGAGGCAGCCCGGGTGATCGACGCCCGTGACGGACTCGGCCTGCCGCAGGCCGTCCTGATCGCCAACCCGGTCGACCCGGCCAGGCAGCTTCCGCCGCAGGAGCTGGAGGCGCTGCTCACCCGCGCCTGGGCCGAGGCCGAGCGCCAGGGCGTCACCGGCAACGCCTCCACGCCGTTCCTGCTCGACTTCATCCAGCGCGACACCCAGGGCCGCAGCCTGGAGGTGAACGTCGAGGTGTACCGGGGCAACGTCCGGCTGGGCGGCGAGATCGCCACCGCGCTGGCCGCCGCCCGGAACGGGGCCTGACCGGTGCTCGGGGTCCTCGGTGACCTCGTGGAGGACGTCGTCGTCTGGGTGGACGGCCCGCTGAGACACGGCACCGACTCCGACGCCCAGGTGTTCCGGCGGCGCGGCGGCAGCGCCGCCAACGTCGCGGCCTTCGCCGCCGGCCAGTGTCCGACCCGCTTCCTCGGCTGCGTCGGCGACGACCCGGCCGGGCACGGGCTGGTCGCCGAACTGACCGGCCACGGCGTCGACGTGCGGGTGGCGCGCCGGGGCAGGACGGGCAGCATCGTGGTGCTCATCGACGACGCGGGGGAGCGCACCATGCTTCCCGACCGAGGTGCGGCCACCCTGCTGGAGGGCGTTCCGGACGCCTGGCTGGACGGTCTGACGCACCTGCACGTGCCCGCCTACTCGTTCGACGGCGAGCCGGTCGGGAGCACGGCGGTCGAGGCCCTCCGGCGGGTGCGCGCGGCCGGCGGCACCAGCTCGCTGGACGCGTCCTCGACCGGGATGCTCGACCGGTTCGGCCGCGAGCGCTTCCTCGCGCTCGCCGCCGATCTCGCGCCCACCCTGCTGTTCGCCAACCGGGAGGAGTCCGCGTACCTCGGACTGCTGGTCGACGGCCGCCCCGGCCCCGACCGGGCCCGGCTGGCGGCCACCACGGTGGTCACCAAGTCCGGTGCCGAGGCGACCACGATCGACGTGCCGGGGGAGGCGCCGTTCACGGTGCCCGTTCCGCCGGTCGGCGAGGTCCGCGACCTCACCGGGGCCGGCGACGCCTTCGCGGCGGGCTTCCTGGCGGCCTTCCTCGACGGCCGGCTCACCGGTGGCGGGCTGCGTGAGGCCGCCGCCCGCGGTCACCGGTGCGCCGCCCGGGTCCTGGCCTCGCCGGGTGCCTCCTGCGCGTCGGACTGACCGCCCCCGGAGCGGCTCCCGGGGCTGGCTTCCGGGGGCCGGCTCCACGGCACCCGCCGCCCGCCGCCCGGACCGGACCGCCCACCCCCGGGGCGGTCCGGTCCGGCCCGTTCGGTGCCCCGGTCGTGCCCCCGTCGGCGCCCCGCCCGGGGCCCGGTGCGCCGCGTCCGTCCGTCTGCTTCCCCTCGCCCGGCCCCGCGTACGCTCCGGACACGCCCTCGAACGGCGCAGCGTCCGGCCGCCGGGCCTCCCCGTCCGGTAGGGAATGGCTCGTCCATCGCCTACCCGAAGGGGTCGTCATGAAGATCGTCGAGTCCGCCGTCCGCGCGGTCTGTTCCGCCCTGCTCCTCGCCGCACCGCTGGTGGCCGCGCCACTGGTCGTCGCCCGGCCCGCCGCCGCCGAGGGGCCGCACAACGCGCAGGAGGCCGCCGTCTGCCGACAGGTCCTCGGCACGCTGCTCGGCGGGGCACTCGGCCTGGGCGGCCAGTCCGGCGGGGCGGTCTGCGCCGTCCATCCGGAGAAGGAGGCGCCCGCCGAGGGCGCGCCCGCCAGGATGTCCTCGGCCGCCGTCGCCTACGATCTCCCGGCGATGCGTCAGCAGGTGGCGGACCTCCGTCAGAAGGCCGTCGCGCTCGACCTCCTCGGCGAGCACGCCGCCGCCCGGGAGGCCCGCGCCCAGGCCGACGCGCTGCAGCGGAGGATCGACCGGATCGTCGAGGTCGAGGAACGCGTCTGATCCCGACCCGCCGGCCGCCCACCCGCCGCCTGCCGCCCGCTCCACACCGCCGACCCGCCGGTCGACGTCCGGGGCGGGTGTCCGGGGTGGGCGGCGTGGTCCGGTCACTCGTCCAGGAGCGGTGCGAGGGCTCGCCGCAGATCGTCCGGCTCCCGGAAGTCCACCGCCGTCATGCCGATCCGGCCGCCGCGACGTTCGCCGGGCCGTCGTCGACGAACAGGCAGCGGTCCGGCGCGACCCCGGCCCGGCGGGCCGCGACGTGGAAGATCTCCGGGTCGGGCTTCGCCACCCCGACCCGGGCGCTGTTGACGACGCCTTCGGCGAGGTCGCCCAGCCCGGCCGCCGCGAGGTCCTCCTCCAGCCAGAGCGTCGCGTTGCTGACCAGGAGCACCGGCACCCGCGTCCGGGCCTTCCGCAGGAGCCCCACCACGGTCGCGTCCACGCGGGCGGGCGCCCGGGTGAGCGCGGCGGCCAGCGCCCGGGCCCGGGCGGCCGGCAGCACGGCCGTCAGCCCGCGGGCGACCTCGGCGGCCCACTGGTCCCGGGTCAGCGCACCGAGGACCAGGCGCAGGGCCGTGCCGTCGGCGAACGCCATCGCGGCGGTGGTGCCGGGCGACAGCCCGGCCTCCTCTTCCAGACGCCGCACCGCGCCGTGGTCGACGAAGCGGATCACACCGTCGACGTCGCACAGGACGGCTTCGGGTTGCCGAGGGATCGTCATGGACTCTGCGTACCAGCCCGGGGCGGCCACCGCCAGAGGGCCGGTTCCGTGCGGTCCGTGCGAGGAGGTCCGGAGCGCCGGCCGGTCCCGGCGCCGGGAGTCACCGGGAGGCGGCAGGAGTCGTCGGGAGGCACCGGCAGGTGCCGGACCGGGGCGGGAACAGGCCGGCGCCACCCCGGGGATCCGGCCCGGGCGGCACACGACGGTTCGTGCCCTTCCCGGGCATGCCCCGCCGGTCCTCCCGGCGGATCCGGTCCCGCCGTGTCGGCCCCCCGCATGGGGTAGGGTGGCGGGCGCCGCAGAAGAACGCGCTCGAACGGGAGGTGAGACCCATGACCGCTGTGCCGGAACGGGTGCTCCCCGGCCGTGACCGCGACGCCTCCGCGTCGTACGCCTAGCAGCACCATCGCAGGCCGTACCACGTGGAGCAGGTCGCCGTACGGCGACGGATGCGCGGGTAGCCCCGAGACGGATGTCCTCACACCTGTTCTCCGAGGGGTTTCCTTGTCTGTTGTTTCCTCCGCCTCGCTGCGCTCGTCCGTGACCGCCCGACTCCGGGCCGCCGGTTGCGTGTTCGCCGAGGACGAGGCGCGCATCCTGCTCGCCGCCGCCGGGTCCGCCGCCGAACTGGCCGTGATGGTCAGCGACCGGGCCGCCGGCCGCCCGCTCGAACACGTCGTCGGCTGGGCCGAGTTCGCGGGTCTGCGGATCGCCGTCGACCCGGGCGTGTTCGTTCCCCGGCGGCGCAGCGAATTCCTGGTCCGCACCGCCGTCGCACTGACCGCCCCCGCACTGACCGGCGAGGACGCGCTGGTGGTCGACCTCTGCTGCGGCAGCGGCGCCCTCGGGGCAGCGCTGGCCGCCTCGGCGGGCCGCCCCGTCACCCTCCACGCCGCCGACCTCGATCCGGCGGCCGTCCGCTGCGCCCGCCGCAACCTCGCCGCGGCCGGGGCCGAGGTGTACGAGGGCGATCTCTTCGAGGCGCTGCCGACCGACCTGCGCGGCCGGGTGGACGTCCTGCTCGCCAACGTCCCGTACGTGCCCACCGCCGACGTCGAACTCCTCCCGGCCGAGGCCCGGTTGCACGAGGCCCGGCCCGCGCTCGACGGCGGCACCGACGGGCTCGACGTGCTGCGCCGGGTGGCGGCGGACGCCCCGCACTGGCTGGCCCCGGGCGGCACGCTGCTGTTCGAGACCAGCGACCGCCAGGCGGCGACCGCCCTCGACGTGGTCACCGCCGCCGGTCTGACCGCCGCCCTCGCGTTCGACGACGACCTCGACGCCACCGTGGTCACCGCCACCCGCCCGGCGGCCGGCTGACACCGCCCCCAGGTGCCCCGGGACCGGACGCCCGCCGGTCCCGGGGCACCTGGGGAACGGAGGAGCCAGGGGCACCGGTGCACGGGAGGCCGGTGCGGGCGGGGCGCACGGTGCGGGAGGGGCGTAGACGCGCGCACATGCGACTGAGACCGGCGGCCATGTTCCGTCACTTCCGGGCGGAGTTGACTGATGGCCATGAGCGAAGACACCAAGAACACGCAGACCACCACCCCCACCCCCACCACCTCCGGCACCACGGTGCTGGTGACCGGCGGCACCGGCAAGACCGGCCGACGCGTCGCCGACCGCCTGACGGCCCTCGGCCACACCGCGCGGATCGGCTCGCGCACCGCTCCGGTCCCGTTCGACTGGAGCGACGAGTCGACCTGGGACGCGGCACTCGACGGCGTCACCGCCGCCTACCTGGCCTACTACCCGGACCTCGCGTTCCCCGGCGCGGTCGAGACGGTCGGGGCCTTCTCCCGCCGGGCCGCCAAGGCAGGGGTCGAGCGACTGGTCCTGCTGTCCGGCCGCGGCGAGGAGGCCGCCCAGGCAGCCGAGGAGGCCGTCGCCGGGGCCGGCACCGGCTGGTCCGTCGTCCGGTGCGCCTGGTTCAACCAGAACTTCTCCGAGAGCTTCCTCCTGGAGGCCGTCCTGGCCGGCGAACTGGCGCTGCCGGCCGGGGTCGCGGACGAGCCGTTCGTCGACGTCGACGACATCGCCGACGTGGCGGTGGCGGCGCTCACCGAGGACGGCCACCACGGCCAGGTCTACGAGCTGACCGGACCGCGCCTGCTCTCCTTCGCCGACGTCGCCGCCGAACTCTCCGCAGCGTCCGGGCGGGAGATCCGCCACAGGGCGGTCACCCCGGACGAGTTCCGCGAGGTCCTGGCCGGGATCGGCCTGCCCGGCGAGTTCGCGGACCTGT
This sequence comes from Streptomyces sp. BE303, assembly GCF_036290945.1. Lineage (NCBI taxonomy): Bacteria > Bacillati > Actinomycetota > Actinomycetes > Kitasatosporales > Streptomycetaceae > Streptomyces > Streptomyces sp. BE303. Next base: position 106,587 of record NZ_JAQYWZ010000959.1, on the reverse strand, counting down.
TCACGATGATCCTGGACGGCCGCAACGCCTTCCTGGCGGACGGGGTCCAGCGGGCGCTCGGCCGCCCGCCGCGCGACTTCGCGGACTACGCGCGCGCCGCCGCCGCGTCGGGTGTCTGGAACACCTGAGCCGGCCCCGGGCCCGCCCGGTTCCTCCGCAGCCCGGTCCCGGCCCGGTCCGGGGATCCCACCGCGATCCCCGGGCCGCTGCCCGCCGGTCCGCCGCCGCTCCCGCCCGTAGTCCTGATGGCACCCCCCACCCGTAGTCCTCACCACACCCCCGAGGAGTCCCCGTGTCCGCCGCCGCCCCGACCCGTGTGAACGCCGCCGCCGCGGCCACCGCTGTGCCGACCACCGGCGCCTCCCGCGCCACCGGCCCGGTGCTGGTGGCCGCCACCGCAGCCATGGGCCTGATCTCCGGCCTCCTCTTCGCCTTCGACGTCGCCGTCATGCCCGGCCTCGCCGCCGGCGACGACCGCACCTACGTCACCGCGATGCAGAACATCAACACCGCGATCACCAACCCGGTGTTCGGCGCGGTCTTCCTCGGGGCCCTCGTGGTGCCGGCCGTGGGCACCTGGCTGCTGCGCCGCTCGGGACAGTCCGCCGCCGCGCTCTGGACGGCCGTCGCGACCCTGCTCTACACCGCCGCCGTGGTGGTCACCGCGGTGGTCAACGTCCCGCTCAACGACCGGCTGGCGCAGGCCGGGGACCCCGCCGGGGGCATGGACACCACGGCCGCGCGTGCCGCGTTCGACTCCGTCTGGACCACCGCGAACATCGGCCGCACCCTGCTCTGCACGGCCGCCGTCGTCGCCCTCTCCCGCGCCCTCCTGCTGCACCGCCGCCCCGCGTCCCGCTGACCGGTCCGGTCCACCGGACTGACGTGTGATCAACCCGCGCTCTCCGTCTAGGCTTGATCCTCATGGACACCCTGACCGGGCTGCTCGACGGCCCCAAGGCCCGTGGCGCGTTCCTGCTGCGCTCCGTCCTCAGCGCCCCGTGGTCCCTGCGGATCGAGGACCGCGCGCCGCTGTCGGTGATCACCGTGCTGCAGGGCGCGGCCTGGATCCGGCCCGACGGCGGGGATCCGGTGCTGGTCCGGCCCGGTGACCTCGCGCTGCTGCGCGGGCCCGACGCGTACCGCCTCACCGACGGCGGCGCCGACGGCCTCCCCGCCGGCCCCGCCGGTGTCCCCACCGCCGGCGCCGTGCTCGCCCCGCCGGCCCCGGGGGAGGCGGCCGAGATCGTGATCGGCCCCGGCCAGGTCTGCTCGCGCGACGGCGTCAGCGTCGCCACCGAGATGGCCCTCGGCCTCCGGACCTGGGGCGAGACCCGGCCCGGCGACGAGCAGCCCTCGGTCCTGCTCACCGGGACGTACCAGGAGGAGCACGAGATCGGCCGCCGGCTGCTCGCCCACCTGCCGACCCTGCTGGTCCGCCCCGCCGGGGTGAACACCACCGAGGACACCCTGGTCCGCCTGCTGGCCGCCGAGGTCACCCGCGCCGAGCCCGGCCAGGAGGTGATGCTGGACCGGCTGCTGGACCTGCTCGTGGTCGGCGCGCTGCGCGGCTGGCTCTCCTCCCCGGACGGCGGCGCGCCCGCCTGGCTGCGGGCCGAGCACGACGAGGTGGTCGGACCGGCACTGCGCCTGCTGCACGACGACCCCGCCCGGGCGTGGACGGTCGCCGGGCTGGCGGCGGAGGTCGGGGTCTCCCGCGCCGGGCTGGCCCGCCGGTTCACCTCGCTGGTCGGCGAGCCGCCGATGGCCTATCTGGCGAACCGGCGCCTGGCGACCGCCGCCGACCTGCTGCGGGACCCCGGGCACACGATCGCCTGGGTGGCCCGCCGGGTCGGCTACAGCGACGCGTTCGCGCTCAGCACCGCGTTCAAGCGGGTGCGCGGCCTGACCCCGCAGGAGCACCGCCGGCTCGCCGGGGCCGTGGCGCCGGCCGCCGGATCGGACTCCGCCCCGCCGCAGCCGGCGGTGACGACCGTCGTGCTGGCCGGCTGACACGAACACGCCGGTGGCGCCGTCCCCGGTGCGGGACGGCGCCACCGGCGTGCCGGGCCTGCGCCGACCGACCTCCCCGGAGCGGGGGCGGTCTCAGTTCGCCGTGGTGTGGCAGTGCAGGACCAGGGCCCAGCAGAGGAACCCCAGCGCCGCCGTGCAGAGCAGCGCCCGCGCGGTGTTCCACCGCACCCACCGTGCCTCGAACCGCCCGCGGACCCGCACCGGATCCGCGATTCGCTCCGGGTCCCCGGCGGCGGCCAGTGCGTTGTTCAGGGGGATGTTGACGATCCTCGTCACGGCCAGCGATCCCGAGTAGCAGACCAGTGCGCCCAGGGTGGCCGGGAGCACCCGGTGCCCGTCGGCCGGCAGGTGCAGCGCCACCGCGAGCGCCGTGAAGACCAGCGCGCCGAGGAACCCCAGCAGGAACCAGCCGTTGAGGATCGCCACGTTGATCCGCTGCATCACCTGGATGAACGTCAGGTCGTCGGTCGTGCGCAGCCCGGGCATCACCGAGCAGGCGTAGGCGTAGAACAGCCCGGCGCTCAGTCCGGTGGTGATGGTCGCCGCCACCAGGGTGAACACCCGGATCGCCTCCATGCAGCCCCTTCGTCCGTCGGTCACTCACCGCCACCGCCCGGTCGGCGGTCGCGCCCCGGCCCCGCGGGCCGGTGTCCAGTCGATCATCCGGCATCGAACGGCCGTTTGCCCACCGAATTGCCCGAGCTTCCGGCCGTGGTGACGCGCAGTCATCTCCGGGTTCGTGCGGGCCGGCGCGGTTCACGGGGCCGGACCGCTCGGACGGTGCCGTTCAACCAGGTGACCGAACTCTGCCCGATCGGCCAGACCACCGCGCAGACCGTCCTCGGGGACTCCTTCCGTGCCGACGGGTCCCCGCCCACCGGCCTCCGCTTCCGGACGGCCGTCGACGGCCGGCGGGCCGATCCCCGGACCCGACCGGAGTCACCCCGTCCCGGAGGGGCGGCCGGGGGACCGGCGAGCGGTCGGATCTCCTCCACGCGCGGTGACGCTACCCGATCAACGGGCCAGGCGCCGCCGCCTCTTGCTCCGGTGCCGACCCGCTCCCGGGCGGTCGGGATCGCCTCACGGGGGGCGTGGGCCGGGGTGCGTGCGGGCTCAGCGCGGGCCCGGGGGAGCGGCGGGCGGCGTCGGGCAGTGGCCGACGCGCGGCCCCGCCGGGTGCGGGCGGCTGAGGAAGGACCAGAGGACCCAGCCGGTCAGGCCGGTGCGGCCGACCACCACCCGGCTCCAGCGGGCGCCGAGCGGTGAGATCCAGGTGTCGACGATCTCGACCCGGTCGCGGCACCGGGCCAGCCCCAGGACGGTTTCGTTGACCGAGTGGTCACGGCGCACGTTGACGGCGCTCGCGGCCACCTCCCAGGTGCCGGAGCCGCCCGGTGGCGGGGCGTCGGCCCGTCCCGCCGCCGGGTGGTGACCGGTTCCGGCGGCCACCGCCGGGAGGGAGAGGACCAGCAGGGAGAGCGCGGCCCAGGCGGTCTTCCCGACGTGTAGAGGCATACCGGGAGAACGAGCCCGCCCGGCGTGCGCGGACCGTGTCGCGCCAGTGCCACCCGGACGGCGGTTGCGGCTCGCCCACCCGGGTGCAACAACGACGACCGCCGCCGCTCCCGCGGTGCCCCGGGCCGGGAGCCGGCCGGTCGGTGGGCCGGTGCGTCAGCGGGGCGGACGGCCGGTCGTAAGCAGGTCGGACAGCAGGTGGGACCGGGTGGTGGGCACGGTCGGGCCGTGGGCCCCTACCATGTGCGCCATGAACACTGGGGGGCCGGAGACACGGCTCATCGACGACCGCTTCGAACTGCTGGAACGCCTCGGTGGCGGGGGCATGGGCCTGGTCTGGCGGGCCCGCGACACCATGCTGCACCGCGAGGTCGCACTCAAGGAAGTCCGGCCGCCCGACCCGGCGATGGCTGCCGCGGACCCGGTCGGCGCCCTTGAGCTGCGCGAACGCGTCCTGCGCGAGGCCCGCGCGCTCGCCCGCCTCCAGCACCCCAACGTCGCCGTGATCCACCACATCGTGGACACCCCGGGCCACCCCCACCCCTGGCTGGTCATGGAACTGGTCAGCGGCGGCAGCCTCGCCGACCGGATCAGCAGGGGTCCGCTCAGCGTCCCCGAGGCGGCCCGCATCGGCCGGGGCGTCCTCGCCGCACTCCGCGCCGCCCACGCCGCCGGCATCCAGCACCGCGACGTCAAACCCGGCAACGTCCTGCTCCGCCCGGACGGCACCCCCGTGCTCACCGACTTCGGCATCGCCGCGGTGCAGGACTCCACCGCCCTCACCGCCACCGGCGCGCTCATCGGCTCACCCGAGTACATCGCCCCCGAACGCATCCGCGGCGAGGAGGGCAACCCCTCCTCCGACCTCTGGTCGCTCGGCATGATGCTCTACGTCGCCGTCGAGGGGCACCACCCGCTGCGGCGCGCCACCACGCTCGCCACCCTCGCGGCCGTCCTCGACGAACCGCTGCCCCCGGCCACCCGCTCCGGCGCGCTCGGCCCGGTCCTGGCCGGACTGCTGGCCCGCGACCCCGGACTCCGGCCCGACGCCGACCAGCTCGACCGGGCCTTCGCCGCCGCCGAACAGGGGGCCGGCCTGGGGGTCGGGCACGGTCCGGGACCGGTGCTGTCCGCTCCCACGGCCGGCTGGGCGCCCACCCACATGGACACCCCGCACCCCTCGGCGGGCGGGCCCGTCCCCACCGGTCCCGCGGTCGCGGGGACGGATGCCACCGGATTCGCCGTCAACGGGTTCGGGGTCGACGGCTCCGGCACCGGCGGCTTCGGCACCAACGGCTCCGGCACCGGCGGCTTCGGCACCAACGGCTCCGGTACCGACGGCTTCGGTACCGGCGGGCCCCACCGGAGGGACTCCGCCACCACCGGCAGCCACCACGGCCCGACGTCCACCCACTACCTCGGCGGTACCACCCGGGCCGGCCGGGGCGACCGCTCGACGACCGCACCGGAGCGCCCCGCCCGCCGCCGCACCGGCGCCGCGGTGACCGTCGCGGTGGCGGGCGTCGCGCTGGCCGGAATACTCGTCTGGTGGCTCCGGCCGGAGGGCGGCACCGTCGCCGGTCCGAACACCGCCCCGAGCACCTCCGGCCTCCCGGGCGCGTCCCCGACGTCGACGGGCTCGGCCGCCCCGGTGGACCCGCCGCCCGCGGCGACCACCCCCGCCGCGCCGACCACGAAGCAGACGGCCAAGAACACCCCGGCCCCCAAGGACCTGATGACCCCCGACGGCGTCCGTACGGTGGTCGCCGCGGTGACGGCCCAGTCCGGCAGCACCAAGGTCAAGCAGCTCACCGTCTACCCCAACTACGCCAGCGCCCAGGTGCCGACCGCCGACGGCCGCGGCTACGACTGGATCGACTACCGCGACGGCGCGACGACCCGGCGGGTCGGCGGATCGATGGGCAAGGACAAGCCGGTCGACCTCGCCCAGTACGACTGGGACGTCATTCCGGCGCTGCTGAAGAAGGCCGACGAGTCGCTCAACGTCAAGAACCCGACCAGCCGCTACCTGATCATCGACGCCTGGTCGAGCGACGGTGTGGCGAGCATCCGGGTCTACCTCTCCGACGCGTACAGCAACGGCGGTTACCTGTTGGCGGACAGCAAGGGCAACGTCCGCCGCGCCTACGCGGCGGACTGAGCGCGGGCGGCCCCGGACGGTGGACCACCGCAGGGCGGGCCGCCCGGGGCTGGACCAAGCTGGACTGGCCCCACCCCGCCGTGAGAGGAGCCGTCGAGGCCATGAGCGAGAACCACCACGTCCTGCTGCTCGACTTCACCGACCGGGAGTCCTGCCGGGCCGCCTTCGAGGACGCCGAGCACCTGCCGGGCCTGCGCCAGTCCGCGATCGTGGAGCGGCTGGCGGACGGCACCCTCGACTTCCCCGTCAGCCAGGTCCGCGGCGCGGGCGCGTCGACCGTCGGTGCGGGTGTGGTCGGCGGCCTGGCCGGCCTGCTGGCCGGACCGATCGGCGGGCTGCTGGGCTGGGCGGCCGGAACGGCGCTCGGCAGCGCCGCCGAGAACCGGCGGGACACCGACGGCGGTGCCGGACTGATCGTCCTCAGCGAGCAGGTGGAGAACGGCCACAGCCTGCTGGTCCTCGACGTGGTCGAGACCTCGCCGGAGCCGGTCGACCGGCTCGCCGAGCGCCACCACGTCCAGGTCCGCCGGATCCCGGCGGACGAACTGGCCGCGCGGGTGAAGCAGGCGCGGCGCGCCGCCGAGGAGTCCTGAGCCGACCGGTCCGTCGCCCCGGGCGGGTCCGGCCGGGGCCCGGGTCCCGTCAGGACGGTTCCGTCCCGGCCGGGCAGGCGTCCAGCAGGACCCGGCCCGCCGCGGTGAGGACGTACGGCACCGAGCGCCCGACCCGGCGTCGGTGCGCGAGGCCGGCCTCGCGCAGGATCCGGAGGTGGCGGCCCACCGAGCCCAGCGGGAGCCCGGTGAGCGCCACCAGCTGGGAGGTGGTCCTGGGTACGTCGAGCTGGGTGAGGAGCCCGGCCCGGGCCGGGCCGAGGAGTGCGGCCAGCGCCTGCGGCACCGGGCGCCGCCCCCCCTCGGCGAGGACGCCCGCGCAGGGGTAGACGACCGCGTACCGCCGGCCCGGACGGGCCCGCCGGCCGTCGACCGGCGGGGCGTCCCAGCAGACCCAGCTCCGGCTCGGGGTGACGGGGACGAACAGCAGCTGCGCACCGGCGAGTTCCAGCGGAGGGCTGTCGGACGGGGTGACCTGCAGGCGGCTCCCGCCGAGCCAGCGCAGGCCGGGGCGCATCCCGTCCAGGGCGGCGGCCCACCCGTGGGTGCCGTGTCGGGCGGTCCGGGCGAGGGCGTCGGCCTCGATGATCCGCCTGCGGTGCGGCCAGGACGGCCGGACCGTCTCCGTCCACACCCACGCCAGCAGGTCGGCGGCGCGCTCCGCCAGGTCGTCGCGGCGCAGCAGCTCCGGCACCGGACCGCCCAGGGCCTCGGCGAGGTCGGCCCGGACGACGCCGGGCGGGGTGGCCCGGACCGGCTCCAGCTCCCGTGCGAAGGTCGCCCCGCCCCCGCCCCCGCCCCCGCCCCCGCTCTCGCCCTCGGCGGCGGGCGTCGGGGTGAGGAAGGTGGCGTTCCGCCGGGGGCCGAGGGCCGCGCCGACCAGAGCGGCGGTGACCGGGTCGGCGGCCGAGCGTTCCCGGTACCGGGGCAGGTGGGCGTCCAGCCACCGGCGCTCGCCGGGGTGCGCGGCGGTGCCGTGTCGCAGGGTCTTGAGGGCGGCGACGGTCTCGGCGAGCGGTGAGACGACGAACCGGCTCTGCGCCAGCGTGTCCGCGTCGACCTGCCACCACCCCATGCGTTTTCGCCTCCCTGCGAAAACCTAACGCCCCGCACGCCGGGCCGACGAGACTCCCCGGCATGCGTACCTACCGAGAGCTCTTCCGGGCGGGGGAGTTCACCCCGCTCCTGCTGGCCTCGGCCGGGCAGACCGCGGCCCAGACGCTGGGCGGTCCGGCACTGGGCCTGCTGGTGTTCCGGCGGACGGGCTCCCCGTTCCTCTCCTCGCTGGCCATGTTCGGTCCGGCCCTCGGGCAACTGGTCGGCGCGGTCACCGTGCTCTCGGCGGCGGACCGGCTGCCGCCGCGCGCCGCGCTGACCGGGGTGGCGCTCCTCCTGGGTGCGGGCACGGCCGCGCTGGCCGTCCCCGGGATGCCGCTCTGGGCGCTGTTCCCGGTCCTGCTGGCGCTCGGCGTGGCCGGCGCGGTCGGCGGCGGTGCGCGGTACGGGCTGCTCGACGACATCCTGGCGCGCGACGGCCGCCTGCTCGGGAGGTCCGTCCTCGGCATGTCGGCCGGCGTCCTCCAGATCTGCGGATTCGCGGCCGGGGGCGTCCTGGTGACGGTCCTCTCCCCACGCGGCACCCTGCTCGTGGCAGCCGCCCTCCATCTGCTGTCCGCGGGGGTGGCGCGGTTCGGGCTGGGGCGGCGGCCGGCCCGGGCGTCCGGACGGCCGTCGGTGGCCGAGACCTGGCGGACCGACGTGCTCCTCTGGTCCTCGGTGCCGCGCCGGTACGTGTACCTCGCGCTCTGGGTGCCGAACGGTCTGATCGTCGGGGCGGAGGCCCTCTACGTGCCGTACAGCCCGCACGGGTCCGGCCTGCTCTTCGCGTGCGGCGCGCTCGGGATGCTGGCCGGGGACGCGGTCGTCGGACGCTTCCTGCCGGCCCGCCGGCGGGAGGGCTGGGTCGTGCCGCTCTGCGTCCTGCTCGCCGCCCCCTACCTGTTCTTCCTCCTGGAACCGGGCCTGCCGGTCGCGGTGGCGCTGGTCACGGTCGCCACGTTCGGGTACGCGACGGGCCTGCTGCTCCAGGACCGGCTGATGGAGCTGACCCCCGGGCGGCTCGCCGGGCAGGCACTCGGGCTGCACACCTCGGGCATGCTCGCCATGCAGGGGGTGGGGGCGGCCGTCGCCGGAGCCCTGGCCGAGTCGACCTCCCCGGCCACCGGCATGGCGGCGACCGCGGCCCTGTCGCTGGCCGTGACCCTGCTGCTGGCACCGGGGCTGCGCAGCGGCGGCCGGACCGGCGGCCGGACCGGCGGCCCACGAGGAAGGCTGCGGCGGATCCCGAGGTGGAACCCGCAGCGAGACCTGCGGCGCGAACCGTCCGGGTGAGGTCGTGGACCCGGCCGCCGAGCCACTCCCCGCCGAGCCGCCCCCTGGTGAGCCGCTCCCCGCCGCGCCGCCCCCTGGTGAGCCGCTCCCGGCGACGGCGGAGGTGGCCCGGGCCGGGAGGGCCCGGCCGGCCCCGGGCGGGGTCAGGCGTCCCGGCGCGGCTCGACCCGGAAGTCGAAGGCGGTGGTGCCCGGGTCGAGGGCGGTGACCCCGCCGTCGACCGTGAGCACCGCGCCGTTCACGTAGCTCGCGGCCGGTGACAGCAGCCAGCCGACGGCCGCGGCGACCTCCTCCGGTTCGCCGGGCCGGCCCGCCGGGCTCAGCCGGGTCGCCACCTCGTAGGCCTCGTCGACGCCGCCCGCCAGTCCCGCCCGCTCCGCGAGGCGTGCCATCGGGCGGTCGGCCATCTCGGTGCGGACCCAGCTGGGGCAGACGGTGTTGGCCCGCAGCCCGAGCCGGCCGTAGTCGACGGCCAGCGAGCCGCAGAGCTGCAACAGCGCGGCCTTCGAGGTCGCGTAGGCGGCGTTGGCGGCGCCGTTGCGCAGGGCGGAGACCGAGGCGACCGCCACCACCGCCCCGCGCGAGTCCAGCAGGTGCGGCAGCGCCGCCCGGAGGAGGAGGAACGGGCCGGTCACGTTGGTCCGCATGACCAGCTCCCAGTCCTCCGGCGTCACGTCGCCGACCGAGCCGGGCCGGCCCACTCCGGCGTTGAGCACCAGCCCGTCGAGCCGTCCGAAGGCGGCGACGGCCGCCGCCACGAGCTCCCGGACGCCGTCCGGGTCGGTGGTGTCGGACACGTGGGCGAGCGCGCCGGTCTCCCGGGCGACGCGCTCCAGCGGCTCGCCGCGCCGGCCGGAGACGACCACCTGGTGGCCCTCGTCGCGCAGCAGCCGGGCGGTGGCCGCGCCGATCCCGGTCCCGCCGCCGGTGACGATGACAACGCGCTGTTCCGCCATGGGCCGGCGCCTCCGTGGACTTCGATGATCATCGGACCGTCGGATCCTACGCCGACGGCCCGTCAGCTTCGGAGCCGGGCCGCCCGGGCCAGCGGGGGCGGTTCACACGTCGGCCGGCCGTTCGCCGCGGCCGGGCCCTGCTGGACCCGGGTGCCGGGGCCGGGCCGGCCGGAATTGCGGGGCGAGGTGTGCCGCCCGCGCCACGGCGGCCCCCACGCCGATCCCCCCGCCTCGTCGCCGGGACCGGGATCGCGTGAGGGCCGCGCGGGCGTCCGGGGAGCTCCCGGACGGGTGGTGCCGCCGACCGGCCGTTCGGGGCCGGGTGCCGAGCGACCCGTCAGGCGATCGGCACGACCTGCTCCGCCTGCGGCCCCTTGGGCCCCTGGGTGACGTCGTATTCGACCCGGGCCCCCTCGGCCAGCTCCTTGAAGCCCGTGGTCTGGATCGCGGAGAAGTGGACGAACACGTCCGGGCCGCCGTCGTCCTGCGCGATGAAACCGAAGCCCTTCTCGCCGTTGAACCACTTCACAGTGCCTGTTGCCATCAGTGCCGATCCCTCGTCGCATCCTGCGGCGCGACCCGCGCGCCGGCCGGGCCCCTGTACGGGCGACGGCGTCTGAAGCATGCATTCCTGAGGTGCTCCGAGAACCCGTTTCGACTCCGTGTCAACGAAGCTCACCCGTTCGTGCGACCGGGAGAACGGCGGCGTCACCGCCGGCGCGACGCACCCCGTGACGCACGCCGGGCCGCACCCCGCGACGCACCCCGTGACGCACGCCGGGCCGCGGCGCGGGGGGAGCGACGGCTCCGTCGGGCGAGGCCGACGGCGAACCGCTGCTCCGGGGGAGGGGCACGGCTCCTGACTCCGTTCGGGGCCGGTGTGCACGGACCGTCAAGCGCCGTGCGCGCCGGGCGAAGCCGGTCGGGGACCCCTGGCCTACGGTCGGTCGTGCCGCCTCCCGCCGAGGTCGGCGCACCGATCCCCCCGTACCGAAGAGGCCGCACCATGACCGATTCCGCCCCCGCCACCCCCGTCCTGGAGCCCGCCGCCGCGGCGTTCGCCGCGGACACCGCCAAGCCCCCGTTCCTCTTCCAGCTGCCGCCCGAGGAGGGCCGGGCCGCCGTCGACGAGGTCCAGTCCGGCGGGAGCGCCCGCCCGGACGTGGACGACGAGTGGGTGACCGTACCGGGCGGCCCGACCGGCGAGGTCCGGGCGCGGATCGTCCGCCCGGCCGGTGCGGTGGGCGCACTGCCCGTCGTCCTCTACATCCATGGCGCCGGCTGGGTCTTCGGCAACGCCCACACCCACGACCGGCTGGTCCGCGAACTGGCCGTCGGCACCGGCGCGGCGGTGGTCTTCCCGGAGTACGACCGGGCCCCGGAGCACCGTTACCCCGTCGCCCTCGAACAGAGCTGGACCGTCGCCCGCTGGGTCGTCACCGAGGGCGCGGCCAAGGGCCTGGACGCCACCCGGATCGCCGTCGCCGGCGACTCGGTCGGCGGCAACATGAGCGCCGCCCTCACCCTGCTCGCCAAGGAGCGCGGCGGGCTGCCGCTGGTCCACCAGGTGCTCTTCTACCCGGTCACCGACGCGGCCTTCGACACCGCCTCCTACCACCGGTTCGCCGAGGGCTACTTCCTGCGGCGCGACGGCATGCAGTGGTTCTGGGACCAGTACACGACCGACGAGGCCCAGCGCGCCGAGATCACCGCCTCGCCGCTGCGCGCCACCCTCGAACAGCTCGCGGACCTGCCGCCGGCCCTGGTCGTCACCGGCGAGGCGGACGTCCTGCGCGACGAGGGCGAGGCCTACGCCAACAAGCTGCGCGCGGCGGGCGTGCCGGTGACCGCCGTCCGCTTCCAGGGCATCATCCACGACTTCGTGATGCTTGACGCGCTGCGCGGGACGCGGGCCGCCGAGGCGGCGATCTCGCTCGCCGCGGCCACCCTGCGCGAGGCCCTCGCCGAGCGCTGATCCTCGTCCCCGTCCCCGTCCCCGCCCTTGTCCCTGTTCGTGTCCCGTCCCGCCTTGCGACGTGCCCGGTCGCGCTGCCGCTCCTGGTCCCGGCTTCGGTCCGGGCCTGCCGGCAGCAGGGCAGGGGTTCGGGGTAACACGCCGGTGGCTTTCGTCCGGCTGCTCCCGGTTCCCCGTGCTCCGGACGTCCGGGGGCCGGGGCCGGGGCCGGGGCCGTAGGGACGGGCCGTGGTGGTTCCTTGGGGTCGACTCCTCCGCCCGCCTGGCGCGCCGCGCCCGTCGGATCCGGGACGGTGCGTCAGCATGCCGGACAGGCCGCGGCGGCAGGTCCGACGCCTCCCGGTCCCAGCCGTCCGTCCACGCATCGGGGTGCCGCCGGTGGGGCGGCTCCCGCGCGGCGGCCGCCCCGAGGATCCGGAGTTCCAGAAGATGATCACAGTGTTCCGCATCGACGCGCCCCCGACCGGCATCGAGACCGGGGAGGGCGGGGCCGAGGTCACCCCCGAGCAGATCGAGGAGGAGATCCGGGCGCGACAGGCTTTCGTGGACGCGGTCTCGCCCTACCTGGCCGCCCTGCCGGGCCGGCCGATCAGCCACTCCGGCAACGTCGAGAAGGTCGAGCTCCTCGGCGCGGACGTGACCACCCGGCTGAACCGGTACCTGCTGCTGGTGACGGTCGACGTCGGCGACCCGCGGATCGACTTCGACTCGTTCGTCCCGGCCGGCACCACCGTCACCCCGGTGATCGAGGGTCTCCGCCCGGTCGCCCAGTGGCCGGCCGCGGGCCGGTCCTGAGCTCCTCCGCCACTCCTGAGTACCTCTGACCGACTCTGACCCGGGGTCCGGCCCGGCGGTATCCGGCCGTACCCGGCCGGTCCCGGGACTCCCGGCCGGTACGGCCGAACCTCCGGCCCCCTGTGGAACACGGCCCGGTGCGCGGCACGACCGCGCACCGGGCCGTGCCGCGTCGCGGGCCCGAACGGCCCCCCATAGGTCAGTCATCGACATATGACGCCTGATGTCCTATGGTCGGTGCACGGCGGGCCGTCGGGGGTTGGAAGATCCGATGCGCCTGGTGCTGCATCGCGCCGGCCCGCCCCGTTTCGCCCTCCCGGCAGCCTGTCGGCCGGGCGTGAGCCGGCGTGCGGGCCCGTCTCCCGCCGGCCGTTTCCACTGAATCGTGGTCCAGGGGAGGATCCGTAGTGCTCCACCGTTCCCGCATGCCCAAGGTGCTCGGCGTCGGCACCGCCGTCGTGCTCGGCCTGGGGCTCGGCGTCCCACCGGCGTTCGCCGGACCGGCCGCCGAACCCGACCCCGTGCCCGGCCTGGTCGCCGGTCGGGACACCGCCGCGCCCCAGCTCGTCACCGGCCTGTCCGAGCCCGCCGTCGGCGCCGACCCGGCCGGCGCGGCACTGGCCCACCTCGCCGCCCACCCGGACCGCTACCGCGTGGACCCCGCCCAGCTGGCCGAACTCGGCACCGAGCGGGCCTCCGACGGCCGGCGCACCGTCAGGTTCGAGCAGCGGTACGGGGGAGTCCCGGTGCTCGGCGGGCAGTACCTGGTGCACCTCACCGGCGACGGAGCCGGGCAGCGGGTCGAGTCGGTCGGCGGGAAGTACTTCACCGGCCTGTCCGCGCCGACCGCCGCCACCGTCCCGGACGCGGTGCTGCGCGAGCTGGCCCTCACCTCGGTCGACGACCCGGGCGCCCGGGCCGGAGCCACCGCGGAGGACCGCGGCCTGGTGATCCTGCCCGGCGACACCGGCCGCCTGGCACGGCACTTCACGGTGCGCGGCGCCGGACCTGACGCCGCAGGCCGCCCGGCCCGCGAGGTCTACGTGGACGCCACCGCCGGCGTGATCGCCCTCGCCCACGACGCCCGCTCCCCGTACCCGGCGGGCGGCGCCGCCGCCCGGGCGGAGAGCACGCCCGGCGCCCCGGCGACCTCCCCCGAGGCCGCCACCGGCACCGCCCCGGACGTCCTCGGCCGCTCCGCCAAGGTCAACATCGTCCGCCTCCCGGAAGGGAGTTACCAGCTCGTCGACGTCACCCGGTCCGCCTCGCTCACCACCTACGACGCGGCCGCGCGCGACGAGTTCGACTTCAACGGAGGCATCCCCGCAGGCGTCCTCCCGCCGGTCTCCCCGACGCCGGACTTCCCGGCCGGCACCGGCACCAGCGGCGCCACCGACGCCCATCTCAACGCGGGCGCGGTGTACGACTTCTACCGTGACCGGCTCGGCCGGGAGGGCCTGGACGGCAAGGGCGGCGCGATCACCTCCGTCGTCAATCTGACCTCCGGCGGCAAGCCCATGGTGAACGCCTACTGGGACGGCTCGAAGATGCTCTACGGCGCTGCCAGCGACAAGCGCCACCCGTTCTCCGTGGCGCTCGACGTGGCCGGCCACGAGATGACCCACGGCGTCATCGGGAACACCGCGAACCTCGTCTACCTCGGCCAGTCCGGCGCGATGAACGAGGCGCTCGCCGACTACTTCGGCAACGCCATCGAGGTGACCACGCGCGGGACGGCGATGAACGACCCGCGCGCCGCGCTCCTCGGCGAGAGCCTCTGCCTGACCGGCACGCCCGAGGACTGCGCGGACCGCCGGATGGACGACCACCGGACCACCGTCGACGACTACCTCGGCGTCTCGCCGTCCCTCGACAGCGGCGGCGTCCACCTCAACTCCACCATCTTCTCCGGCGCGCTGTGGGACATCCGGCGCACCCTCGACCCGCTCACCGCCGACCGGCTGGTCTACCGCGCGCTCGCCGAGTACCTCACCCCGGTCGACGACTTCGTGGACGGCCGCAACGCGGTGCTCGCCGCCGGCCGGGCCCTCGGCCTCAGCCGGGTCCAACTCCGCACCGTGGCCAACGCCTTCGACGCACACGGGATCCGGGCCGGCTGGCAGCAGCGGATCGGCCTGGACAGCCGGGTGCTGCTCCGCGACGCCTCCACCGTGAGCATCGCCCCCGCCGCGGCCAAGGGCCGCTGGGTGGCGGCCACCGCCGAGAAGGGCGGCAAGGGCTCCCTCTCGGTCTTCACCGGCGCCGTCACCGGCGGCGGTACGCCGACCAGGATCAGCCCGGCCGACGGCCGTTCGCACGGCTGGCCCGCCACCGACGGCACCTCCGCCGCCTGGGCCTCCATGGGGGCCGACGCGCAGGGCAGTTGGGGGATGGAGGTCTTCGCCCGCCCGCTGAACGGCGGCGAGCTCCGCAGCGTCCACCGCGGCGCCAACCAGTACATCTCCGAGGTCCAGGTCTCCGGCGGGACCGTCGCCTTCCGGGTGAACGACTTCGGGTCCGGCCGGACGTGGATCCAGCTCCACCGCGACGGGGCCCCCGCCGTGGAACTCCCCGTGGCGGACGACCACGACGTGACCGCACTCAGTCTCAAGGACGGCCTGCTCGGCTGGAGCGAGGACTGGACGACCGGTGAGACCCGCTCCTCGGCGGCCACCGTGTACTCGGTCGCCGAGGGCAAGGTCGTGGCCCGGTACCCCGCCGCCGGCGGGGCGTCGGTCTCCTCCACCGTGCTCGCGGGCGGGCGGGTGCTCTGGGTCGAGACCCCCGCCGACCGGACCGGGCGCAGCTCGATCCGGTCCGGTGCGCCGGACGGATCCGGCGTGACGGAGCTGCTCCCCGGCGACTCGACGTACGCGAAGCTGCGCCCCACCATCACCGCCTCCGACCGCGCCGTCACCTTCGGGTACCGGGACGGCGACCGGCCGGCCGGTGGCTGGTCCAACGCCGCGCTGTCCAAGATCTGGCAGATCCCGATCACCGGCGGCACCCCGCAGCGGGTCTCCTGCAACCGGGGCGGCCAGTACCTGCCGGCCGCCGACCAGGGCACCCGGGTGGTCTGGCTGGACGGCTCGGCGGGCCGTACCGACCTGGTGGTCCGCGACCGCCCGGCCGGGTCCTGCTGACCCGACCCACCCGATCCACCTGACCGGGCGACCCACCTGACCGGGCGACCCACCTGACCGGGCGACCGCCCGACGACGGCAGATCCCGATCTGCCTCCCGGAACCGCCGGCTCGCGCCGGCGGACGGCCGGCCACCGGACCCCCGCGGTGGCCGGCCGTTGCCGTTGCCGTTGCCGCTACCCAAGGGTGTTGATCCACTATTAGTTGAATGATAAATTAGATGCATCGACCACTGAGCGAGCCCAGGAGGAACGATGTCGACCACCAGTGTCGCCGACAACCCCGAGAAGTCCCGCTACGAAATCACCGCCGACGGCGAACTCGCCGGCTTCGCCGAGTACCACCGCTACGAGGGCGAGATCGCCTTCATCCACACGGAGATCGACGAGCGGTTCGGCGGCCGTGGCCTCGCCGGTGCCCTCGCCCGCGCGGCCCTCGACGACGCCCGGGCCCGGGAGCTGGCCGTGCTCCCGTACTGCCCCTTCATCCGCGGCTGGCTGGGCAAGCACCCGGAGTACACCGACCTGGTGCCGTCCGCCCAGCACGAGCGGTTCGGCCTGTGACCGCCGCACCGGCCGCCGGCACCCCGGACGCCACCGCGGGTGAGTTCGTCCGGTCCGCCGCCGCCGTGGCCACCAGCACCGGCGACGACTACCGGGTCGACATCCGCTCCGGCCGCCACCGCCTGTCCGCCGACGAACCGGAGTCGGCCGGCGGCGCCGACACCGCCACCACCCCCGTCGGCCTGCTCCTCTCCGCCCTCGGCTCCTGCACCGCGATCACCCTGCGGATGTACGCCCAGCGCAAGGACTGGCCGCTGAAGACCGTCCGCGTGCACCTCGGCTACGAGAAGGGCCCCGAGAAGGCGGTCCGCATCACCCGGCGCATCGACCTCGTCGGCGACCTCGACGACGCCCAGCGTGCCCGGCTGCTCGACATCGCCGACCGGACGCCCGTCACCCGCGCGGTCTCCGCCGGCACCCCCATCGTGCCCGCCGCCCGGCACTGACCGAGCGCCGAGCCCTCGGCACCGTCCGACCCCCGGCGCCTCCCGCGCCCCGACCCAGGGAGTACGGCCCACCATGGCTGAACCCGTCCGCGACCCCGCCGCCCCATCGTCCGCTCCCGCGCCCGCGCCCGCGGTCCGGGGCGGGCACGAGTCCACCCCCGGCGGCCCGGTCCACGAACTGCTGGCCCCGCGCGAGACCGCGCTCGGCGGCAGCACCGTGGTGCGCCGGCTGCTGCCCAGCCTCGGGCGCCGGATGGTCGGTGCGTGGTGCTTCGTCGACCACTACGGGCCGGACGACATCGCGGAGGAGCCCGGCATGCAGGTGCCGCCGCACCCGCACATGGGCCTGCAGACCGTCAGCTGGCTCCACCAGGGCGAGGTCCTGCACCGCGACAGCCTCGGCAGCCTGGCCACCGTCCGCCCCCGCGAACTCGGCCTGATGACCTCCGGCCGCGCCATCTCCCACTCCGAGGAATCCCCCCGCCCGCACGCCCGCCTCCTGCACGGCGCCCAACTCTGGGTCGCCCTCCCCGACACCCACCGCCACACCGCCCCCGCCTTCGAACACCACCCCGACCTCCCCCACGTCACCGCCCCCGGCCTCGACGCCACCGTCATCCTCGGCACCCTCGACACCGCCACCTCCCCCGGCACCACCCACACCCCCCTCGTCGGCGCCGACCTCACCCTCGCCCGGGGCACCCACCACCGCCTCCCCCTCGAACCCGACTTCGAGTACGCCGTCCTCACCATGTCCGGCCACACCGAGGTCGACGGCCTCCGCCTCGACCCCGGCGCCATGCTCTACCTCGGCACCGGCCGCCCCCACCTCCCCCTCCACGCCCACACCGACGCCACCCTCCTCCTCCTCGGCGGCCACCCCTTCGAGGAGAAACTCGTCATGTGGTGGAACTTCATCGGCCGATCCGGCGAAGAAATCACCCAAGCCCGCAACGACTGGGAAACCGGCACCCGCTTCGGCGACGTCCACGGCTACGACGGCCCCCGCCTCCACGCCCCGGCCCTCCCCGACATCCCGCTCAAGCCGCGCGGGCGGATTCGCTGACCTGCGGAAACGATGGCAAGGCGCGTGTTGGACGGGCTGCGGTATCGTCCGGCCTGCCTGCTTGGAACGTTGACTTCCGGGGATTCGGAGCAGTCATGCCGCCGGCGGTGGAGCAAATGTGGGGGGTCTTCAATCCTCATTTCTGGCTGGGTGTAACAGGGGCTGATCGGATCGATGCTGACCTCTTGCTGACGTTCCTGACAGCCAATCAGTCAATTGGTCTGGACCTCATGGCATCTCCGCGCCGTTGCGCGGCGACAGTGTGATCCGGGTAGCCGGCAGGTCGAGCACGTCGACGGGGCGGCGTACGCCGACGCGGTGTCGGGGTGCGCCGCCCTGGAGCGGTGCGGGGCTGCGGGGCGGCAGCCCAGAACGGGCGCCGGGGCGTAGGCCTCGCGTCAAGGACGGGTGCACCGGGACGTACCGGGTCTCCACTGGAACTGCGGGCCCGGTTCGGCGCTCCGCACCCGCCCGGAAGGAAGCGTCCACCATGAGCGAGCCCCAGACCGTCGTCGCCGTCGCGAGGCCGCCGCACGGCGTTGGACAGCCCGCTGCCGTCCTGCCGCGCCGCCCGGACCGGGCGCCCGTCCTCGCCCTCCGGTCGGCCGGCGTCGAAGGCGTGGGTGAGCGAGAGGAAGTGTCCGCGTCCGACGTGGACGGCGCAGGCGAGGTGCGCGGGAGGGGCACATTGCTGCATCGCCATGCAGTACCTCGACTGAGGGCGCTTCCGCCGCAGCGCTGATCACGCTGGGTGAACAGACACGGCAGCGGGGCGGGTTCGGCCGGCGGTGGCGCACGCGGAGGGGCGGATCACGCCGACGGCGTGTCGGGAGGCGCAGCCCATCGGTCGGGAAGCCGGAGGAACAGGCCGCGAGGGTCGTCCCGGTGGGGGCGGATCACGGTCGAGGACTGTCTGTGGTCACAAGCAGTCGAGTGCCGTTGGCCCAAGGCACCAGACGGCGGCGAGCCGTCCGTTGTGGCCGGTCTGCGTGCTGAGAAGGAGGATGCGCCGGCCTGGCTGCGTCCTCACTTTCCCGGCCCTGTCGGTGCCGCCGCTCGTCAGCGAGGTCCCCCTGACAGTCGGCATGGCCGTCGACCGGTGGCTCCGCGTCCGGTCTCAGCCGTAGGAGACGACCGCGACCGGACACTGCACGTGGTGGATGGCGGCGTGTGCGACCGGGCCGACGTGGGCGCCGATTGGCGAACGTCGAATTCGGCGGCCGACCACGAGGAGGCCGGCGCCGGCTGCGGCCTCTACGACACCGGCCGCCGCGTTGTCGTGGACGAATGCCGTGTTCACGGTCACCCGGGGACAGCGCGACCTCCAGGGGGCGAGCGTGTCCGTGAGCTGCCGCTGTTCGAGGGCGGACAGCTCCCCGTACATGCTCTCTACGGCGGCGAGCGCCGTGTACTCGCTGCTGATCGGCGGCGCCCAGGCGTGGACGATCCGGAGCTGCACCGAGCGGAGCCCGGCGGCATCGAAGGCGAAGGCGATGACATCGTCGCAGGGGTGCCGGAGGTCGAGGCCGAGGACGACGTCGCCGTCGTCGGCCGCGTCCGGCGACGCGGTCGCCTGCTCGTCCGCCTCTGCCCGTACCAGGACGACCGGGCAGCTCGCCCGGCGCAGCACCTCCTGGCTCACCGAACCGACCAGGAAGCCGCGGACGGTGCTCAGCCCGCGCGAGCCGAGGACCAGCATGGTGGCGTTCCGGCCGGCCGCTTCGAGGGCCTCGGCCGGATCCTCACGGACGTGCGCCGAGGTGATCTCGGCGCCAGAGGCGAGGACGGCACGGAGCTCCGCCTCCTTGGCGGCCAATTGCTCCCGGCTCCAACTGATCGCGTCGTCGGTGCCGAGGACGTCGGTGTTCGGCCACGGCCAGGCCTGGACGAGTACGAGCGGCAGTCCGCGGAGCAGCGCCTCGCGGGCGCCCCATCCGGTCGCGGCCACGCTCTCCGGCGAGCCGTCGAAACCCACCACGATCGGTCCGCTCACAGGACCCTCCAGGGTAGGGGCGTGGGTCATGAGGGAGACGGTGGCCGGCCGAGCCCGGGCCTCGTTCGGGTCGGCAACCACTCCCGGCCGGGTCCGCCACCGTGCTGGGCCGGAGCGAGGGCGTCATCCCTCCTTCCATGGTGGGGCCGACGACGCGAATCGGCACGGGCAGACGGTGGGGCAGGTCCGGCGGGGCGAGGGGAAGCGGCCGTTCCGTGCATGCCGGGGTGCCGGTTGTCCCGGGTCGAACCGGCCCTGGCGGCAGGGACCGTCCGGCCCTGTGCGGAGGCGCCCCGCGGGCGGAGAGTGAGGGCGGGGCCCTCCGTACGGGCCCGATCCAGGGAGGAGTGAGGACGATGCAGCACCGCAGCGTCAGCGATGTCATGACCCGCGAGGTCGTTACCGCCCGGCCCGGCACGCCGTTCAAGGAGATCGCGGCACTGTGCCACCACAACGACATCACCGCGATCCCGGTCGTGGACGACCAGAGTCGGCCGATTGGCATGGTCTCCGAGGCGGACCTGATCCGCAAGGCGGCCGTGCTGCCGGACCAGGAGGGCCGTTACCCGGGCCGCAGGCTGGACACGAAGGACCGCGCCCGTGCCGAGGCCGAGACCGCAGGTGGGCTGATGACCAGCCCGGCCGTCACCGCCCGGCCGGGCTGGTCGG
The DNA here is from genome assembly GCF_036290945.1 of Streptomyces sp. BE303. Classification (NCBI taxonomy): domain Bacteria; kingdom Bacillati; phylum Actinomycetota; class Actinomycetes; order Kitasatosporales; family Streptomycetaceae; genus Streptomyces; species Streptomyces sp. BE303. The sequence continues at coordinate 86,269 of NZ_JAQYWZ010000959.1, read as the reverse complement.
TGGCCGAAGCGGCGCGGGCCATGGACAAGCACCGGGTCAAGCGTCTGCCCGTGGTGGACGAGACCGGCCGCCTGGTCGGAATCGTCAGCCGCCGCGATCTGCTGCAGGTCTTCCTGCGGCAGGACAGGGCCGTTGCCGAGGAGATCGTCCACGACGTGCTGGGCGAGACCCTCCGGCTCGCCCCCGAGGACGTCCGGGCCATCGTCCAGGACGGTGTGGTCACCCTGACCGGCCGCCTGCCGCGACGGAGTCTCGTTCCGATCGTGGAACGGCTCTGCCGCGCGGTGGACGGTGTCGTCGCCGTCCACCACACCCTCGACTGGACCGAGGACGACACCGAGCCCCGGTTGGAGCACCCCCGTGCCTACCGGGCCGCCCGGTAGCGGGGGCTGGGGAAGCGGGTTGTCCTGAACCGCCTGCCGGTCGGCGCCGCACTGGCGCCGACCGGCAGGCGACTGCGATCCGACCGCCCTCCTTGGGTCTTCCCCGGGCCACCGAAAGTCCTTACGCCCGTGCGAGTAGCCCGGCCGCCGGCGGCCGGGCTACTCGCACGGGCGCCGTAGCGGTGCCGGGCGGCATCGGGCAGTGCCGAATACGGGCCTCTCCGTCGTCGGTTGACCGTAGGCGGCGTGTGTCCGGCAAGCCGGGTGCAGGCGGCGGGGTGGTGTCGCTCACCTGCCGTGACAGGTCGAACGGCGCGGGAGTGACGTGCCCGGGCCGGGGTGCGTCAGATGGCGTGCAGGCCGTGCGCCTCGAAGACGGCGCGGGCTTCGGCGGTCCGACCGGGTGTGGGCACCGGGGTGTTGGCGAGCGGGAAGTCGAGGCCGAGGGCACGCCACTTGGCGGCGCCGAGCTTGTGGAAGGGCAGGATGTCGACCCGGGTGACGTTGCCGAGCGAGGCGGTGAAGGCGGCGACGCCCTCGATGTTCTCGGCGGCGTCGGTCAGGTGCGGGACGAGTACGAAGCGGACCCAGACCTCGGTGCCGAGGCCGGCCAGACGGCCGGCGAACTCCAGGGTGGGGGCCAGTTCCTGCCCGGTCAGGTGCCGGTAGAGCGCGTTGTCCCACGACTTGATGTCGAGGAGGACGAGGTCGGTGTCGGCGAGCAGCGCGTCGGTGGCGCGGGAGCCGAGGAAGCCGGAGGTGTCCAGTGCGGTGTGCAGGCCGAGTTCGTGCTTGAAGCGGTGCAGCAGCTCGCCGGTGAGCTCGGGTTGGAGGAGCGGTTCGCCGCCGCTGACGGTCGCGCCACCGCCGGAGGCGCGGATGAAGGCGGTGTAATCGGCGGCTCCCCGGACGATCTCGTCGGCGGAGGAGCGCTGACCGTCGCGCATGTGGCGGGTGTCGGGGTTGTGGCAGTACAGGCAGCGCAGCGGGCAGCCGGCGAGGAACGCGACGAAGCGGGTGCCGGGGCCGTCGACGCCCGTCGACAGGTCCCAGGAGTGCAGTGTGCCGGTCACCGGGCGCCGGGTGGCGGCCCGGCCGGCCGGGGTGGACTCGGCCATGGGGTGTACTCCTTCGGCAGGGCGAGGTGCCGGCGCCCCGGTCGGGGAGGCGTCGGCACCGCTGCGGGTGGTCGTGGCTACAGCGCGTCGTGGAAGGTGCGGCCGATCACGTCGAGCTGCTGTTCGCGGGTGAGGCGGACGAAGTTGACCGCGTAGCCGCTGACCCGGATCGTCAGCTGCGGGTACTTCTCCGGGTGGGCCATGGCGTCCACGAGGGTGTCCCGGTTGAGGACGTTGACGTTCATGTGGAAGCCGTGGCAGGCGACGTAGCCGTCCAGTACGCCGACCAGGTTGGTGATCCGCTCCGCCGCGGTGCGTCCCAGGGCTTGCGGGGCGACGGTGTTGGTGAGCGAGATGCCGTCCTCGGCGTGCTCGTACGGCAGCTTGGCGACGGACAGCGCGCTGGCCACGTAGCCGTGGCGGTCGCGCCCGTTCATCGGGTTGGCGCCGGGGGAGAACGGTTCGCCGGCCCTGCGCCCGTCCGGGGTGTTGCCGGTCTTCTTGCCGTAGACCACGTTGGAGGTGATGGTCAGCACGGACTGGGTGTGCTCGGCGCCGCGGTAGGTGGGGTGCTTGCGGACCTTGCCCATGAACTCCTCGACGAGCCGGACCGCGATCGTGTCGACGCGGTCGTCGTTGTTGCCGTAGGTGGGGTGGTCGCCCTCGATCAGGTAGTCGGTGACCAGCCCGGTGGAGTCCCGCACCGGGGTCACCTTCGCGTACTTGATCGCGGCGAGCGAGTCGGCGGTCACCGCGAGCCCGGCGATGCCGCAGGCCATGGTGCGTTTGACGTCGCGGTCGTGCAGGGCCATTTCGAGCCGCTCGTAGGCGTACCGGTCGTGCATGTAGTGGATGACGTTCAACGCGTGGACGTACGTCTCGGCGAGCCAGTCCAGTTGCTCGTCGAAGCGGGCCAGCACCTCGTCGTGGTCGAGTACGTCCCCGTCGACCGGGGCTGTGGCCGGGCCGACCTGTTCGCCGGACTTCTCGTCCCGGCCGCCGTTGATCGCGTAGAGCAGCGTCTTGGCGAGGTTGACCCGGGCGCCGAAGAACTGCATCTGCTTGCCGACCTCCATGGCGGAGACGCAGCAGGCGATCGCGGTGTCGTCGCCGAAGCGCGGACGCATCAGCTCGTCCGACTCGTACTGCACCGAGGAGGTGTCGATCGACACCCGGGCACAGAACTCCTTGAACCCCCGCGGAAGTTGTGGGGACCAGAAGACGGTCATGTTCGGCTCGGGGGCCGGACCGAGGTTGTACAGGGTCTGCAGGTAGCGGAACGAGGTCCGGGTGACCAGGGTGCGGCTGTCCGTGCCCATGCCGCCGATCGACTCGGTGACCCAGGTCGGGTCGCCGGAGAACAGCTCGTCGTACTCGGGGGTCCGCAGGAAGCGGACGATCCGCAGCTTGATGATGAAGTCGTCCACCAGCTCCTGGGCCTGCTGCTCGGTCAGGAGACCGGCCTCCAGGTCGCGCTGGAGGTAGACGTCCAGGAAGGTCGAGGTGCGGCCCAGCGACATGGCCGCGCCGTTCTGCTCCTTGACCGCCGCCAGGTAGGCGAAGTACAGCCACTGGACGGCCTCACGGCCGGTGCGGGCCGGCCCGGAGACGTCGTACCCGTAGGCCGAGGCCATCTCCTTGAGTTCGCCCAGGGCCCGGATCTGCTCGGCGAGTTCCTCGCGCTCGCGGATCGTCTCCTCCAGCCGCGCCGGATCGCTCGGAGCGGCGTCCAGCTCCGCCTTCTCGGCGAGCTTGGCCTCGATCAGCCGGTCCACGCCGTAGAGGGCGACCCGGCGGTAGTCGCCGATGATCCGTCCGCGTCCGTAGGAGTCGGGCAGGCCGGTGATGATGCCGGCCTTGCGGGCGGCCCGGATCTCGGGGGTGTAGGCGTCGAAGACCCCGGCGTTGTGGGTCTTGCGGTACTGCGTGAAGGTCTTCTCCAACTGCGGGTCGACCGGGTAGCCGTAGGTCCTCAGCGCGCCCGCGACCATCCGCCACCCGCCGTTGGGCATGATCGCGCGCTTGAGCGGGGCGTCGGTCTGGAGCCCGACGATCAGCTCCTTCTCCCGGTCGATCCAGCCCGGGGCGTGTGCGGTGATGGTGGACGGGATGTCGTGCGCCACGTCGTGGACGCCCTTGGCGCGCTCCTCGGGGAAGCGCTCGGTGATCCGCCGCCACACCCCGGCGGTCCGCTCGGTGGGGCCGGCCAGGAAGCCGGCGCCGCCCTCGTAGGGGGTGTAGTTGTGCTGGATGAAGTCGCGGACGTCGATCGCGTCCCGCCAGGCTTCACCGTGGAAGCCCTCCCAGGCCGGGGCGGTGGCCGGGTGCGTGTGCTGCGAAGTGGTCATCTCGGTGTCCCTTCTCAGGCCTGGTCGCCGTAGTAGGCCTGGCGCATCAGCCGCTGCATGTCGGCGAGCATCGGCATCCTGGGGTTGGCGGGGGCGCACTGGTCCTCGTAGGCGTTCATCGCCTGCTGCGGCAGGGCTGCCAGGAAGGCCGCTTCGTCGACCCCTGCCGCCTTGAACGAGCGCGGGATGCCGGCGCGATCGCGCAGGTCCTCGACCGCCGCGGCGAGCGACTCCACCCCCTGCTCCGGGGTCGCGGCCGGCAGGCCGAGCATCCGGGCGATCGCCTGGTAGCGCTCCGGGGCCACGTAGCTGCGGTACTTCGGCCAGCCGGTGACCTTGGTCGGCGCGGAGCCGTTCCAGCGGATCACGTGCGGCAGCAGCAGCGCGTTGGTGCGGCCGTGTGCGACGTGGAAGGTGGCACCCAGGGTGTGCGCCATGGCGTGGACGGCGCCGAGGAACGCCGAGCCGAAGGCCATGCCGGCGATGGTCCCGGCGTTGTGCATCCGCTCCCGGGCCTCCGGGTCGTTCGGGCCGTCGGTGACGGCCCGCTCCAGGTTCTCGAAGATCAGCCGGATGCCCTGCAGCGCCAGCCCGTCGGTGAAGTCGTTGGCGTAGACCGAGACGTAGGTCTCGATGCAGTGGGTCAGCGCGTCGAACCCGGTGTCGGCGGTGACGTGGCTCGGCAGGCGGGTGGTGAGGTCCGGGTCGACAATGGCCACGCTCGGGGTGAGTGCGTAGTCCGCCAGCGGGTACTTCTGGCCGGTGTTGGTGTCGGTGATCACCGCGAACGGGGTGACCTCGCTGCCGGTGCCCGACGTGGTGGGGATGCACACGAGCTTCGCCTTCTCGCCCAGGTCGGGGAAGGTGAAGGCACGCTTGCGGATGTCGAAGAACTTCTCCTTCAGGTCGGAGAACTCGACCTCCGGGTGCTCGTACATCAGCCACATCACCTTGGCCGCGTCCATCGGTGAGCCGCCGCCCAGCGCGATGATGGTGTCCGGCTCGAACTCCCGCATCAGTTCGGCGCCCCTGCGCACCGTGTCGATGCTCGGGTTGGGCTCGACGTAGTCGACCACCCGCACTTCCACCGGCTCCCGGCGGCGGTCGAGCACGCCCCGGATCCGCTCCAGGTGGCCGATCGCCACCATGGTGTGGTCGGTGACGACGACGATCCGGTGCGCGTTCGGCATGCTCGCCAGGTACTTGACGGAGTTGCGCTCGAAGTAGATCTTCGGCGGGACCTTGAACCACTGCATGTTGGTGTTGCGCCGCCCGACCCGCTTGATGTTGAGGAGGTTCAGCGCCGAGACGTTCCCGGCGACGGAGTTGTGCCCGTAGCTGCCGCAGCCCAGGGTCAGCGAAGGGGTGAAGGCGTTGTAGACGTCGCCGATGCCGCCCTGCGAGCTGGGCGCGTTCCAGACGATCCGGCAGGCCTTGACCGCGTGACCGAACTCCTCGACGAACGCCGCGTCCCGGGTGTGCACCGCGGCGGAATGGCCGAGCCCGTCGAACTCCACCATCGAGGAAGCCAGTTCGACACCCTCCCGGCGCGAACCCGCGGTCAGGACGGCCAGCACGGGACAGAGCTTCTCCCGGGTCAGGGGCTCCGAGGGACCGACCCGCTCGCAGTCGGCCATGATCACGGAGGTGTCGGCCGGCACCTCGAAGCCCGCCGCCTCCGCGATCTGCGCGGCCGAGCGGCCCGCCGCCGCCGCGTTCAGCCGTCCGCCGGAACAGGCCGCGCCGTCACCGGCGCCGAACAGGTACCGCTCCAGCAGTGCCTTCTCCTCGGCGCTCGCGTGGTGCGCCTTGAGCCGCCGGAACTCGGCGAGGGCCTCCTCGCGGATCTCCGCGTCGAGCACGACGGCCTGCTCGGAGGCGCAGATCATGCCGTTGTCGAAGGTCTTGGACAGCACGATGTCGTTCACCGCCTGCCGGAGGTCCGCGCTCCGCTCGACGTACGCGGGGACGTTGCCCGCACCGACGCCCAGCGCGGGCTTCCCGCAGGAGTACGCGGCCCGGACCATTCCGTTGCCGCCGGTGGCCAGGATGGTGGCCACGTCCGGATGGTTCATCAGTTCGCCGGTGGCCGCCATCGACGGCTCCTCGATCCACTGGATGCAGTGTGCCGGAGCTCCGGCCGCGACCGCCGCGTCCCGGACCGTCCGGGCCGCCTCGGCGGAGCAGCGCTGCGCCGAGGGGTGGAAGGCGAAGACGATCGGGTTGCGGGTCTTCAGCGCCAGCAGGCACTTGAAGATCACGGTGGAGGTCGGGTTGGTCACGGGGGTGATGCCGGCGACGACGCCGACCGGCTCGGCGATCTCCACGATGCCGTCGATCTCGTCCCGGTACACCACTCCGACCGTCTTCGTCCGGGCCATCACGTGGGTGACGTTCTCGCAGGCGAAGACGTTCTTGACCGCCTTGTCCTCGAAGACTCCGCGTCCGGTCTCCTCCACGGCCAGGACCGCGAGCGCCGTGTGCCGGGCCAGCGCGGCCAGCGAGGCCTTCTTGACGACGTGGTCGACCTGCTCCTGGGTGAAGGAACCGTATTCCTGCAGGGCCGTCAGGGCGCCCGCGACCAGCAGGTCGATCGCGGTGGGACGGGTGGGAGGAGTGCTCGCGGGGGACTGTTCGGCCTCGTTCGTGGGGCGAGGGGACATGGTGGACTACCTCTCCGGGGCATCGTCCGACGACGGGGCGCCGGCGGGGTCGCGGGCGCCTTCTACTCAAGGGTTGCTCGTGCGGGGTGGGAGCGGATCGGTCCTTCGGGACCTGGAATCGGTCCGAAGGTCCCTGGCGCGGCGCGCAGTTGGTCCCGGTGGTGCATCCCTCGGGGACCGCGGTGCGGCCTCGGGGACGGCGGCGGCATGTGACGCACCGCCCACCGCCGCCGTTACGGTCCGCTCAGTCGTGCGGCACGACGGCGACGGGGCTGTGCGCGTGGTGGAGCACCGACTGCGTCACCGCCCCCAGCCGGGGCGCCGCCAACCGGTGCTTGGGCGTGCGCCGTCCGAGCACGACCAGGGACGCGCTGCGGGAGGCCTCCACCAGAGCCCTGGCAGGGCTCCAGGCGCACACCTCCGCCTCAGCGTGGACACCGGGGTACTTCTCCCGCCAACGGGCCAGGGCGTCCTGCAGGCGCACGTGCTCGGTGGCCGCCAGTGACTCCCTGATCTGCCGCTGGTCGACGGGAGCCTCCGTCGCGTACGGGCCGTGCGGCGTGGTCCGGCTCTCCACCACCCGCAGCACGGAACCGGTCCCGGCGGCGTACCGGAAGGCGAAGTCGAGCACGGCGTCGCACGGCCGGTCACCCGCCACGCCCACGACGACGTCGGCGGGAAGTCCTTCCGGGCCGTCCTCCCCGGCACGGACCAGCACCACGGGGCAGGTGGCACGGGCGGCGGTGCGCAGCCCGACGGAGCCGACCAGCAGGCCGGTGAAGCCGCCGAGGCCGCGTGACCCGAGGACCAGAAGCTCCGCCCGTCGGCCGATGGCGGCGAGCGTCTCCGCCGGGTACCCGGGGCGGATCTCGCACGACACCTCCAGCCCGGGCAGCGCGGCCGTGACCCGGTCGCGGATCGCCGCCACCGGCTCAGGGACCACGGTGCCGCCGCCGAGGTCGCGGTCCAGGGCGTCGACCTCCGTTCCGGCGACGTGGACGATGCGTAGACCCAGCCCCGATCGCCGGGCTTCCCGTGCGGCCCACTCGGCCGCCGCAGCGCTGGGCACCGAACCGTCGATCCCCACCACCACACCGTGCGACATGACTGCAACCTCCCTTGTCCCGGGCGGGCCGTGGCGCCGGTGCGCACGGTCCCGTCCGGCGACAAGCGTCCCGCCGGTCCGTGGCCCGGCCACAGGGCCGAGCAGTCCCACCCCGGTGCCGAAGGTCCCGGGTCCGCGGCCCGCAGGCGAAGGCACCGCACTCCGGGCAGGCACGAGCAGCTTCCTCCGCCGTGGCCGGATGCACCCGGCGGGTGCCGTCCTCAAGCCGTTCGACCCGTATGACGGACACCCCGTCGAGGCCGAGCAGCAACGACGCTTCGTTGGGCAAGCCCGTGGCTCCTGCTTGATCTCTCCCCGGAGAAGAAATGATCACGCGCTCGATGGCGAGGCAGCAACGGCCCGGGGCTGTCGTTGCGGCGGATCGGCTCTGGCCGTCGGGTCACTGGCGCTTCGCAGGGCAGTGTGCTCAGGCGTCATGACGTGGGCCCGGATCAGGTGGTGGTCATGCGGCCGCGTCGACGAGGGCCTGGAGCAGGCGCTGGGGGTCTTCGGCGATGCGGTTGCAAACGTAGAGCCACCACTCCGTGCCGAAGACGATGTACTCCCGGGTGGGGTGGCCGCGCTCGGCCATGGCTTGGAGGCGGTCGGGCCCGAGGCCGAGGAGGGCCTCGAACTCCCAAGGATCGGAATCGGTGCCCTTCCCTCCGAGGTGCTGGTCAACGCGGTTGATCAGATCCCAGTCGTGCGTGGCGAAGGAGCACAGATGGCCCGAGTCGGCCAACTGTTGCGCATACGCAAGATAGGCGGCGGTCAGGGCCGGAGCCTCGCGCCGGTGGGCGATGGCCTCAGATTCGAGGAAGGCGCCCTTGACCAGGCGGATGCGGCCGGGACGGGAAAGCAGCTCCGGCAGGTCGTCTGCGGTGCGATACAGGCGTGCCTGGACGGTGATGCCCACATGGTCGAACCGCTCGCACAGCTTGCGGTGCAGCGCAAGAACCTCGTCGGTCCGGTCGGAGCCTTCAGCCGAGATCACCATCTCCCGCCCGGTGTCGGCGGTGGCCTGGGCAAGGCGGGAGGCGTTGGCAAGGGCAAGCTCCGCATCGACGGCGAGGCCGATGTGGGACAGGTCGAGGGAGATCGAGCACCCGGGTGGCAGCAGACGGGCCGCGGAGAGGAACGTGTCGGTCTCTTCCGTGGCTCGCCGGGGGTCGCGGCAGCTCTCGCCCATGTACTCCACGTTCACGCGGTGGCCTGCGGCCAGGACCTGCTGCGCCCGAGCCAGGGCGTCGGGCAGGGTTTCACCGGCCACGTACCGCCGCGCAACTTTGCGGGCCAGAGGGCCCAGGACCGGGTCGCCTGGGACGCGCCACTTCAGTTCCTCGTCGAGCGCGAGCCCACGGAGGACTTGGGCAGCCTGTGACGAGAGGGCAGCGTTGGTGGCGGGGGTCTGCGTGGTCATGCGCTGTGCCTAGCTGTTCGCGGGATGGATGAACGCCTGCGAGCCTTCCAGAGCGGTGCTCCCACCTGAGAGTGGCAGAAACGACAGGTAAGCTGAAATTTCTGCCACCGTGGTGAGAAGGGATCGGGAATCTGTGCTTCACGACGTCGCCGTCCTGGCCCTCCAGGGTGCCCACGCGTTCGAGCTGGGCGTGTTCTGCGAGGTCTTCGGGATCGACCGCAGCGACGACGCGCTGCCCGCGTACGACTTCGCTCTTGTCTCGGCCACCGGCGACAGCGTGCCGACCCGCCACGGCTTCGAGGTGCGGGCCCGGCACGGCCTGGAGCGGCTGGCTTCGGCGGACCTCATCTGCGTCCCGGCCTACGACCTCAATGTGCGCCAGCCGGACCACCTGACCGAGGAACTGCGGGCTGCTGTGAAGCGTGGCGCCCGGGTCCTGAGCATCTGCACCGGGGCCTTCCTCCTGGGCGAGGCCGGGCTGCTCGACGAGCGACGCTGTACCACGCACTGGCGCTACACCGACGAACTCGCCCGCCGCCACCCGCGTGCCCGGGTCGAGCCGGACGTGCTCTACGTCGACGAGGACCCGGTCATCACCGGCGCCGGCACCGCCGCTGGCGTCGACACCTGCCTCCACCTCATCCGCAAGGAGCACGGCAGCGCCGTCGCCAACGCCATCGCCCGCCGCATGGTCACACCCCCGCACCGGGACGGCGGCCAGCACCAGTACCGCCAACGCCCCCTCCCCCGGGAGGGGACCGGGTCCCTCGCCCCTGTCCTGGCCTGGGTGGAAGCCAACCTCGACCAGGACCTGACCGTCGACGCAATGGCCTACCGTGCCCACCTCTCCCCACGGACCTTCGCCCGACGCTTCCGGCAGGAGACCGGGACCACGCCGCTGCAATGGCTGACCGGGCAGAGAGTCCTGCTCGCGCAGCACCACCTGGAGACCACGGACGACCCAGTAACCGCGATCGCCCACCGCACGGGCTTCGGTACCGTCGACAACCTCCGCCACCACTTCGCCCGTCACCTCGGCACGACGCCCCAGGCGTACCGGCGGGCGTTCAGAGCCCTGCCCACCAACCGACGATCCGCGCCCCTCACAGTTTCACGAGGGCCGCGCAGTACTGACTGATCGCTGTCCGGTCCTGAGAACAGAACCAGGTCGGCAAGCCCGTCACTCACCGTGACTGCACGGCGGTGGCCCAGACACTGTGCACCGCTCACGATCGAAGACCCGGCAAGCCGGTGCCGAGTTCGCCGCCGTCGTCGTCGCTCCGCCGCCGTCCCACCGAGCGGCCGCGACGGAGCGGGCCGCGGCCGCCCGCTCCGGCGCCCGGCGCCGGATGGACCGACGGAGTGCGACGGCGCGCCATACCGCGCGGGGAGTGCGACCGCACCGGGACTGTCGTTCCCGCAGTCGGGACCAACGGCCCGCAGACCGGTGAGGTGCCCGGGGCGCAGGCTTCGAGTGGACACCGGGACCGCGAGCGCACCGACCGTCCGTGCCGCCCCTCACCACGGGCGGGACGGCCACGGGCGCCCGGACCGGACAGCGTCCCGAACTTCTGCTCGACCCGAGTCGGTACCGGGTGCTCCGGCGAACCGGCTCGAACGGACCGCCACCGCCGAACCGTCCCAGCAGAGGAGAGCCGACATGGCCACCCAGCACGCCCACGCGCCCCTGACGCCCCGCCGCACCACCTTCCGTCGCACCGTCGCCCGGCAGACCGCCGCCCGCACCGTGTCTGCCACGGCCGCCGCCCTCGCCACCGTGCGACTGGCGCTCGGGGCGCTGTTCCTCTGGGCCTTCCTCGACAAGACCTTCGGCCTCGGCTACGCCACCTCCGACGGCCGTGCCTGGATCGACGGAGCCTCACCCGCCCAGGGCTTCCTGAGCCACGTCGGAGCGGGGCCGTTCCGCGAGGCCTTCCACGCGCTGGCCGGCCAGGCCTGGGTGGACTGGACGTTCATGCTGAGCCTCCTCGGCCTCGGGCTCGCACTGATCGGAGGCGTCGGGCTGCGGATCGCCGCGGTCGGGGGCACGACTCTGCTCGCCCTGATGTGGGCCGCCGAGTGGCCGCCCGCCCGCCACTTGGCCGACGGCACCGCGAGCGGATCCACCAACCCGCTGCTCGACTACCACGTCCTCTACGCCTTGGTCCTCATCGTCCTGGCCGTGACCGGCTCCGGCGCCACCTGGGGCCTCGGCCGCCGCTGGGCGGCGCTACCGGTGGTCCGTGACAACGCCTGGCTCCGCTGACGTCCGCTCACCATCCGCCCCCGGGCCGGCCGCGACCTCCGTCGCGGTCGGCCCGCTTGCTGCCGGGTGCCCGGTGACGTCCCGGAGCCGGCCGACGGACACCTCGGGCCGGGTCAGGGGCCGACGGTGAGAGTCGTCTGGGAGGTGGTGTGGTCGATTCCGGCGCCTGCGCAGGCCAGCGGGTCGAGACTCGGCACGATGGTGATCTGCTCGGCGGGCAGGCCCGCGAACCGCCCCGCCGTGATCGTGCCCGTGCGGACCGACGCGCTCTGCCCGCCGATGCTGGTCAGGGTGGTCGTGTACGGGAAGGTGCTGGTCTGTCCGTTGTCCCAGGTGAAGATCCGGGTGCCGCTCTGGGTGGCGACGCCCGAGGAACAGGACTGGGACGGGTTGCTGAAGCTCTCGTCGTAGTGAGCGGACGTGACGGACGCCCCGATGCCGAGGCACGACCCCGGGCTTGCCAGGGCACCGAAGTCACCGTGAGCGGTGATGTCCGTGGGCTTGGCCGTGTTCGTGAGGGGAGGCGAGTAGCTGATCTGCGACTGCCCGGTGCAGGTCACCGTGGTGAGGAGCGGCGCCGCGGCGGCGGTCCCCGTGGCCGAGAACGGCAGGAGCAGAACGGTGGTGAGGCCGGCGGCGGTGAACGTGAGCGCTGAGCGACGAAGCATCGGGGAGCACCTCTTCGGGGCGTGGAGAGCGGGGAGAGCCGGCGCGGGAGTAGGAGGACCTGGCGTCCCTGCGCCAGGTGAAGTGCCGGTCACCACCCAGACTGCGGTGCGGGGAAGCGGGCGCAAGCCGTGTGCCCTTCCTGGCCGGTCCGGGTCACCCGGGAGCGTCGGGCGGTAGCTCCGACAGAGCAGTCCGCCTGCCCGGCACGGAAGCCGCCGGCCGGCCGGACGACCTCGTCCGCCGAGCGTCGTCGGATCCGCGGGGAACGGGTGGACGGGTGCTGTCACGTCGCAAGGCGGGTCTGCCAGAATCGACCGGCCGGGGGCAGGGGACGAGGGAGGCCCGCGTGGGTGGGGACGAGGTTCGGTCGCGTATCCCGCAGTTGAGGCTTGATGAGCTGCTGGAGGAGCCGAGAGCCTGGGGGGAGTCTTCGAGCTGACGAGCCCCGAGGCCGGCGGTACCAGGTTGGCCTGGTCGGTGCCGCTGGTGCACTGACCCGGTTCTCGGGCGGGGTGTTCGACGTTCGGCGTGCCGAGGTCCGGTCAGGGCCGGGCCGGGCGCGTCGACGGGAACAGGCGGCCGCTCACCAGTTCGGGGAGGATCCGGACGGTGACCGTGTCGGTCGGACCCTTCGCCGTGTGATCCGGCGCGACGTCGGCGCGGCCGAGGACGGTCACGCTCCAGCCGGTGCCTTCGGCAGCGTTGAGCTCTCCTGCCTCGAAGGCGACGATCGCGCCGGATACCGCACGGACCAATTCGGACTCGGCGCCGGCGCTCAGCAGCACGCTGCCGTCGGCGCCGAGGCTGTAGCGGGCGGGCTGAACGGCGGGCAGTGCACCGACGGTGTAGACGACCCGGCCGACCGCGAGGCCGGCGAGGCGTCGTCGGCATTCCCACTCGTCCAGCCTTGTGGAGTGAGGTGTCATGACATCGATGGTGCCTTCGCACCGGGCGCCGGGGGAGAGGCCGTTGGTCCCCGGTGACGCTGCCGACCGGACCTGCCCGGTCGGGTGTCCCGGGGCGGCCGGTTCAGCGGTTGGGCCGACCGGTCGGCTGCGTGCGGTCGGCCAGGGTCTGGTTGGCGATCAGGGCGGCCTGGACACGCCGCTCCACGCCCAGCTTGGCCAGCAGGCGGGAGATGTGGTTCTTGACGGTCTTCTCGGCGAGATAGAGCCGCTGGCCGATCTGCCGGTTGGTGAGCCCCTCGCCGACCAGCGCCAGGACCTCCCGCTCGCGCTCGGTGAGCTGGGGGAGGCCGGAGCTCGATGCGGTGACGGCGTCTCCGCGCAGGCGGGCCATCAGCCGGGTGGTGGCGCCGGGGTCGAGCATCGACTGGCCGGAGGCGACGGTGCGGACGGCGGAGACGAGGTCGGTACCACTGATCTGCTTGAGGACGTAGCCGGAGGCCCCGGCCATGATGGCGTCCAGGAGCGCATCCTCGTCGTCGAACGAGGTGAGGATCAGGCAGGCCAGGTCGGGCATGCGGGAGCGCAGTTCGCGGCAGACCGTCACCCCGTCGCCGTCCGGCAGCCGCATGTCGAGTACCGCGACGTCGGGGCGCAGCGCGGGGACACGGGCGAGCGCCTGCTCGACGGTGCCGGCCTCGCCGATCACCCGGAGGTCGGGCTCGGCGTCCAGCAGGTCGTGGACGCCGCGGCGGACCACCTCGTGGTCGTCCAGCAGGAACACCTTCACCGGGCCGCGCGCCCCAGCCGCAGGACTGTCCGCCATCACCACTCCAACCTCCCCGTGGGCCCGCCCTGGCGGCAGGTCGCGTGTGAACCTCCGCTAAGTCTGGCGTGACCGGGGGCGGTTCCGATAGGGCGGGACGGCCCTGTTTCGTCGGGGCGCCGGGAATGGCAGGGGAGCTGCGGCGATTGGCGCGGGGAAGCCGGGGCGTCACAAGGCGGTCTCCACCGGCAGGCCGGGCGGCACCGATTGTTCAACCGCCCCCGGTAGTGTCACCGCACCGAGGCAGTACCGGTGACGTGGGAGATGGGCGGGATGTGGCGGCGGACGAGGACCGGGGCGTGGGTTCGGTCCGGGTTGGGTTGGGGACGATAGCGCGGGAGTGGGGAAGGATCGGCTGCATCGGGTTCGGTGGCCCGCCCACTCACATCGCCCTGCTGCGGAAGCTGTGTGTCGAGCGGCGGGGGTGGATCGCGGCATCGGAGTTCGAGGACTCGATCACCGCGACGAACCTGCTCCCGGGACCGGCCTCCACCCAGTTGGCGATCCTCACGGCCTGGCGTCTGAGGGGTGTGCCCGGCGCGCTGGTCGGCGGGCTGTGTTTCATCGTGCCGGGCCTTGTACTGATCCTGGCCCTGGCCGCGCTGTTCCTGTCCGGGAACCCGCCGCTGTGGGTGCGAGGGGCAGCCGCCGGTGCGGGGTCCGCGGTGGCGGCGGTCGCCCTGCAGGCGGCCTGGTTGCTCGCCCCGGCGAGTTGGAAGCGCGCGGGGACGGATCGCCCGGCACGGGTGCGTTGGGCCGGGTACGCGCTCGCGGGTGGGACTGCTGCGGCGCTGACGGGCCCGTGGCTGGTTCTGGTGCTCCTGGCGGCCGGCCTGGCCGAGGTCGCCGTCCGCACCCGCGGGAGGCAGGGGCCAGGTCGTCCGGTGGTGTCCTGGCCGCTGCTCGTTGCGGCTCCGGCGCTCGGTGGCGGCACGTTGGCGTTGGCGTGGGTGGCGTTGAAGGTCGGTGCACTGTCGTACGGCGGCGGGTTCGTGATCATCCCGCTGATGCAGGCCGATGCCGTCGACCGTTACCACTGGATGAGTGACGGCCAGTTCCTCAACGCGGTGGCGCTGGGGCAGATCACGCCGGGCCCGGTGGTGCAGACCGTCGCGGTGGTCGGGTACGCGGCTGCCGGAGTGTGGGGCGGACTGCTCGCCGCCGTGGTGGCGTTCGGCCCGTCGTTCCTGTTCGTGGTCTTCGGAGGGCGGCACTTCGACGGACTTCGGGCCAGCGAGCGGGTACAGGCGTTCTTCACGGGGGCCGGACCCGCTGTGATCGGTGCGATCGCCGGGTCGGCGATTCCCCTCGCCTCGGCGCTGCGGCACGGCTGGCAGTACGCGGTGCTGGCCGGCGCCTTGCTGTGGCTGCTGGCCGCTCGCAAGGGCGTGGTCGGCGCCCTGTGCGGAGCGGGTGCGCTGGGAGTTGTCGCGGCGCTGGTGGGCTGGGCGGTCGTCTGACCGCGGGGCAGTGTGCGGGAGCCTGCGCATCGCCACCACGGCATCCCGGGGGAACCCGTCGGGCCGCCACGACCGGGGCGGCCGGTGGCCCGTCAGACCAGGCCGGCGCCCCAGGCACGGGCGCGGTCGAGTTCGCCCGCCCGCAGGGGGCCGTCGGCATCCTCGACGATGAACCCCTCGGGTTCCGCCAGCACGTCGTAGTGGTGGCGGGAGAGCCGTTGCGCTATGGCGTCCGCCGCGCCGCCGCTCATCCGCATGTCGGCGCGTGTGTCGAAGGCCGCTGCGTGGGTACCGGGCTCGGTCTTCGGGAGGTCGTGGAACCACGTGCGAAGACCGGGCCCCTCGGCCGTCGAAGCGGCCTCCCGAGCGGCGTCCTCGTGGTCCTCCTTCCTCGCCTCGGCCGTGGCGGCCATCCTGCGGCTGAGACCGGAGGACATGCCGTGCATGTGTGTCGGGCCGCCGACCACCAGGAGATCGGCGGTCCGCGTCATGTCGGCGTCGGCCTCTGCCACCGGGATGCAGTCGACCGCCGCGTCCGGGGCGGCTTCGTGGACGCCTGCGGCGATCGCCTCGGCGATCTCACGCGTGTTGCCGTACATGCTCTCGTACACGATCACTGTGTGCATCGCTCTCACCTCTGCTTCCATCGTCCTCCGCTACGCCTTCTACTGGCGTGGGTCGTTCGGCCCTGACCGTGCCGCCGACAGGACCGCGGCCGCCGGGTGTGCGTCGGCGGTGGAGGACGAGGGCCACACCGGACGGCGGATCCCGTGCGGCGCGGTGCCGGTCGCCGGCCCGGCGGCCGCGTCGACAAGGACGCCGGGGGCTCCGTTGCGGGCGGAGGCCCCGGCCGTCAGGGTTCTCCGGTGCGGCAGACCCGGCACGGTCGAAGCGCGTCCGCGAGCCCGTTCCGCTCCGGCACCGCGGCGGGGCCGCAGCGGTGCTCGCCCCGGTCAGGAACGGGGCGGTGTGTCGTCGTTCGCAAGCGAGTCGCTCCGGCCGGCGCGGAGGAGCTGGTTCCCGAGGTCCAGCAGGGCGCGTCCGGCGGCGTACTCGTCGCCGATCTCCGGCACCGGGTCGTCATCGGGATTGCGGTGGGCCGTGGTCCGGCTCTCCAGCGTGTTGTCGCCGGTGTCGAGGACGGCATGCACCTTCGTGACGTCCCCCTCCTCGAAGAGGTCCAGGCGGAGGTTCCACCGCTTGGTTCGTACCGGCCGGGGTGCGGTGCTCTCGGTCATGTCCGGTTCCGTCCGTTCGGGGGCCGTCCGTCGGGCAGGTCCGGTGGGTGCGCGGTGCCCGACCGGGCGGGAGTGTCCGGTTCCTCCATCGTCCGACCGGGGCCCGGAACCGGCGAGCGGGGCGGTCGCCCGTTCCCGGGCGACGGATTCGGTCCAGCGGTCGACGTCGTGCCAGTCCCGGTGGTCGCCGAACCGCCCGCCCATCAGTCTGAAGACCAGGCGGCCGAGGGCCGGCCAGTGGTCGGGCTCCACCGCCCCCGCGAAGTCGTGGTGGTCCCGTGGGGTGACGGCGCTCCTGACGGCGGCCGGTCCTGCGGAACCCCTTCTGGCGCGTGGCGCGCGCAGCCGCGCGGCGACCCAGGGGCGGAAGGCGCTTCCCTGCTCGCCGAGCAGGCTCACGCTGAAGGTCCAGAGCCGGAGGGTGCCCAGCGCTTGTACGTTCCGTTCGACGAAGTGGACGGCGGGGGGAAGCCACTTCCCGTTGTGGATGGCGCTCCCGAGCACGGCCGCGTCGAAACCCTCCGGGCCGGCATCCCGGTCCAGAGCCGTCAGGACGACATGGTGGCCGTGGCCGCGCAGCCCGGCGGTGATTCGTTCGGCGATGCCGAGGGTGGAACCGTGCTGGCTGGCGTAGCCGACGAGAATCCGCATGCGTGTCTCCGCTCAACGGCCGGACGCTTCGTTCGGCGCTTCCCGAAGGCGGTCGTCCAGCCGCTGCCGGGCCTCGGCGCCGTATCGGCGAAGGCGCTCGGAGACGCCCGCGACCGGCGGCCGCGGACGATCGATCCTGCGTGCTGCGGCCGGTAGCTCGGCCACGTCACGGTCGAATGCGGCCCGGGCCCGGGCGAGAGGGGGGGCGCGGGCCTGTCCGGTCCCCTTCCGACATCACCGTCTCCAACAACGGTGCCGCACCGGGCGGCGCCGGTTCGTCCCGCAGCGCGATCGTGTCCGCGCACCCGGGCCCGCGGAACACCTGCTTCGCGCCCGGGGCGGTGGCCTTCCCGGCGGACAGCTTCATCATCGGCTTCCCGGCGTACGCGACCAGCTTGTAGGCCGCGTCCAGGTAGGGCGCGTCCGCGGACACTCCGACGAGCGTGCCGACGGCGAACACGTCTATCGGTGCTTCGGCGTGGACCAGGCGGTCGATGCCGTACTCGTCCAGACCGCCGCTCGCCGTGACGCCCACCAGCGGCAGCCCGGCAGCGTCGAGGATCCGCCTCGTCTCGACGGCCAGGGCCCCCAGGTCCCCGCTGTCCAGTCGTACCGAGCAGTTCTCCTGGAGCCCGAGCTCCCGCAGTACCCGGGCCGCGGCCCGGACCCCGTTCGCGGTGTCGAACGTGTCGACCAGGAAGGTCACCGGCCCCGGGTGCGTGCGGGCGAAGGCGCGGAAGGCCGTCTTCTCGTCGCCGAAGGCCTCGATGTAGGAGTGCGCCATCGTTCCGACCGCGCGCAGGCCGTAGGTACGGGCCGCCGCCACGTTGCTCGTCCCCGCGAACCCCACCAGGCCGCCGAGCCTCGCCGCCTGCTCGGCTGCCTGCACGCCGTGGGCACGGCGCAGGGAGAAGTCCACCACCGGGCGGCCGCCGGCGGCGAGTACGCAGCGCGCCGCCTTCGAGGCCACCGTGGTCTGGTGGCAGACCTGGTTGAGCAGGTACGACTCCACCAGTTGTGCCTCGGGCAGTGACGCGGTCACCTCCAGCAGAGGTTCGTCGGGCAGGACGACACGGCCCTCCGGTACGGCCCGTACCTCGCCGTTGAAGCCCAGCCCCAGCAGTGGTTCCAGGTCCGCCAGGGGCCGGCCGAGCGCGGTGGCGAACACGGCCACGTCCTCTTCGTCGACGCGGAGCCCGGCGAGGTAGTCGAGCGCCGGTTCCAGACCGGCCGCGACGAGGAATCCACGTCCGGGGGGCAGGTGCCGGACGAACAGGCTGAAGGTCGCGGGCTGCGTCATCCCCTCGACGAGGTACGAGTGGGCCATCGTCACCTCGTACAGATCGGTGATCCGAGCTGTCGACACGGGTCAGGGCTCCGGCCGGAGCCGCGTCCCGACGGCGCTGTGCTCCCCGCCCCGGAGACCGAAGCGATGGACGCGGGCGTCGGGGCCGGGGAAGTACTCGGTGGTCCTGCCTGTGTCCGACCAGCGCACGTCGTAGGGCGGAGTTCCGTCCGGGTGGTGCAGTCCCACGATCTCGCCGTCACGTCGTGCCACCCCCGGACGGGTGCCCTCGATGATGATCTGGTCTCCCACTGACGCCTTCATTTCGTGCTCCCTACGACCTGCTCCCCACGACGTGTGTCCGCCGGGCCCGGGCGGTACCCGGCTCCGCGGGTGAGGGCCACTGCCGGCCCCGCATCCGTGCCCTACTCCCATGGCACCACGTTCCGCGCGGACGGGTAGGGCCGGTCGGCCCCGGAACGCTGCCCGTGAAGCCCTCCGCCCACGGCCGCCGCAGGTCGGGACGGTGGACCGTCAGGCCCTTGGCCGGGCGGTGGTGCCCGGAGAGACTGGTGGCACCGGTCCGGCCGGATCGATCGAGGTGACGAGGAGGCGGGCCATGCCGGCGCCATCCACGACCACCGTGCGCCCGGCCGCGCGAACCACCCTCAGGCGGCATCTCCGTCGTGCCGTGGGGCGGGACCCGAATCCCCTGTGCCGTCGGGTGGACAGGGAGTTCAGCCGCCTGGCCGCCGCGATGGCGATGGCGGTCGTCGGCGCGTTGGCGGTGGCTGCCACGATCGCGATCCTGGTGTTCCAGCGGGAGAACCGGACGGCACAGCAGGTGGAACAGCACCGGCACGGTGTCACGGCCACGACCGTCGGCCCGGCACAGGACGACGGCGCCGGGACCGGGGGCGCCCGGGCACACACCCCGGCGACCTGGAACCACCCGATGACGGGCCCGGGCAGCGGCCTGATCACAGTGCCGGTCGGCACTGCTCCCGGAACGGCAGTGCCGCTCCTGGTGGACGACCACGGCCGACCCGCCGCTCCGGCGAAGAGCCCGCAGGCGATCACCGCCGACGCCGTGGGCGTCGGCCTCGGCTCCCTGACCGGCATCTCCGTGGTGGCGGCCGGCGGGTACGTGATCCGCCGTCGTGTGCTGGAGGACCGTGCGGAGCTGGGCTGGGAGCCGGAATGGGAGCAGGTCGAGCCGCTCTGGTCGGGGCGCCGGTGAGGCAGACCGCCCTGCGCCGGGGCGGCCCACCGTGCGCGGGAGGGTTCCGTCGGCCGCGCCGACCTCCTCGTCCGGCCGTCCGTCGTTCCGGCCGGGGTTCACAGCGGGAAGGTGTGGTCCTCCCCGGGCCGGATGAGGGTCGGGGCGCCCCGGAACCGGACCTGGACGGGCTCCTGCCTCCCCTCCGACAGGCTCACCGTCACGGCCCGCCGGTTGGTGGCGATCACGACGCCCCAGTGGCCGCGGTAGCGCAGTTCCAGCTCCAGCCGGCCGAGGGCGGAGGGCAGGCGGGGATCCAGCCAGAGGGCGTCCTCGCGGATCTCCAGGCCGGTGTAGCAGCGTTGCAACAGGTCCACCGCGCCGGCCATGGCGCCGAGGTGGACGCCCTCCGCGGTGGTGCCGCCCTGGGAGTCCCGCAGGTCGGCGACCAGGGCGTCGCGGAAGTGCCGCCACGAGGCGCGGCGGTCGGAGCGGGTGAGCACCCAGGCGTGGACCACCGAACTGAGCGTCGAGCCGTGCACGGTGCGCCGCAGGTAGTGGCCGGTGGTGCGGCGCAGCAGCTCGTGGCCGGCGGGGTAGCCGAGGTGGCGGAGCAGGTCACGCACCTCGCGGGCGGAGAACAGGTACCAGAGCATGAGGACGTCCGCCTGCTTGGACACCCGGTAGCGGTTGGTGGTGTCGCCCTCGGCCTCCAGGATCCGGTCGAGTCGTCGCAGGTCGGGGTAGCGGTGCCGGTAGGCAGCCCAGTCGAGTTCGGCGAGGCGCTCGTAGCCGGCGAACTGGCTCGGCACGCCGTCGTGGAAGGGGACGTGGAGGCGTCGCCCGACCTCGCGCCAGCGGTCGAGTTCGGTGCCGTCGAGGGCCAGTCGTGCCAGCAGGGCGTCGCGCCGGTAGCCGGGCAGGACGGCGAGGGTGTCGAGCGCACGGGCGAGCACCCAGGAGGCCAGGACGTTGGTGTACGCGTTGTCGTCCAGGCCGGGGCGGTCCGACCACGGGTAGGCGTCGTGGTACTCGTCCGGGCCCAGCACCCCGCGGATCGAGTAGCGGCCCCGCGAAGCGTCGTAGGTCGCGGCCGAGGACCAGAACCTGGCGATCTCCAGCAGGGTCTCGGCACCGGCCTCGGCGAGGAACTCCGAGTCGCCGGTGGCCTGGTAGTACTGCCAGATGTTGTAGGCGACGGCCGATCCGACGTGCCGCTGGAGGCGGCTGTGGTCGGGGAGCCAGCGGCCCGACATCGGGTTGAGGTGCAGCCGCTGGGACTCCTCGCGGCCGTCGCTCGCGCTCTGCCACGGGAACATCGCGCCGCGGAGGCCGACCTCCCGGGCGGCCTGGCGGGCCGCGTCCAGGCGCCGGTGGCGGTAGCGCAGCACGGCTCGTGACAGCTCGGGGAACCGCAGGTTGAGCAGTTGGAGGACGAACAGCTCGTCCCAGAAGACGTGGCCCCGGTAGGCCTCGCCGTGCAGGCCGCGGGCCGGGATGCCGACGTCGAGGTCGACGGAGTGTTCGGAGTACGTCTGGAGGACGTGGAAGAGGTTCAGGTGCAGCGGTCCGGCGCCCTCGAAGTCCGCCTCGATCCGGCAGCGCCGCCACAGCTCGGCCCAGCGGAGGGTGTGCGCGGCCAGGAGCTCCTCGAATCCGGGAGCCTGCCCGGCCAGCAGGCACGACGCCTGCAGGGGGGTCCCGATGGCCGGGTCGTGGGAGGTGTGGACCGCCACTGTCTTCTCCACCGTCACCGGGTGGCCCGGCCGGGTGTCCACGGTGAGGATCTGGGCCGCCCAGCCCGCCCGGACGTCGGCGCGGCGGTCCGGGATGACGGGTACGCCTTCCCGGCGGAGGGTGGTGCGAGCCGCGAGCGCGATGTGCAGCGGCGAACCGGCGGCCGCGACCTCCAGCCAGAGCGACCCGTCCTGCCCCGAACCCTGGCCGGCGGGCACCAGGTGGCGGGCGGCCAGGCCGCGGTAACGGGCGACCCCGGTGTTGGTCACGGTGCCGTCCAGGGCGGAGCGGATCTCCAGCGGGCCGGACCAGTTCTCCGGGGTGAGCGTGGTCTCCAGGGCGAGCAGGTGCGGCTGCGCCTGGCTGGCGAGGCGGCGCTGTACCAGCCGGGTCCGGCGGCCCTCGGCGTCGACGACGAGGGCGTGCCGGGTCAGCAGTCCGCGCCGCAGGTCCAGCTCCAGGGTCTGCGCGGCGGGCGGGCCGGTGAACCAGGAGCCGCCGGCCGGACGGAAGGTCAGGGGCAGCCAGTTCGGGGTGTTGATCAGGTCCTCGTTGGTGACCGCCCGGCCCGCGACCGTCGAGGACGCGCGGTCGTAGCAGCCGGCCAGGTACGTGCCGGGGTAGTGGACTCCGTCGGCCGTCGACTCGGGTGCAGCCCCGCGGCTGACGACGTAGCCGTTGCCGGTCGCGCAGAGCACCTCCCGCAGGCCCTCCTGGGCCGGGTCGAAGTCCTCGTAGCGCAGGGTCCATGGGTCGGGCATCACCGGGTCGGGTGCCGGGAGGGCGGGGACGGCGTCCGGTTCCACGTGGGGGCCTCCGTCCTGTCGGCTCCCTTCCAGTCTGCGCAGCGTGCCGCCGGGGCGCTCACCGGCCGCCGTCCGGGACTGCCTCCTCCGGTTCCTCCGGCGTGTGGACGGCCCGGCCGGTGACGGATGCCGGCCGGAGCCGCACCCACACGTCGCGCGGCCCGCCCGCCCACGGGTCCGGGCCGTCGCGCCGGACGAGGTGTTCGATGGCCTCCGGCTCGTCGAACGCGGTGGCCCGGCCCATGGCCAGGACGCTCCAGCCGGTGCGCGACGCGTCGTCGATCCGGTCGACCTCGAAGGCGATCCGTGCGCCCAGGACGGTGGCGAGGACACCTCTCGCGGAGGTGCGGAACAGCAGGCTGCCGTCGAGTACGCGGTAGTTGACCGGCAGCACGACCGGTCCCTCGGCCGTGGTGAACGCGACCCGCCCGACGCCGCCCGGTGCGAGCCTGCCCCAGCATTCCGGGACCGACAGGTCGGTCAGGACCGGGCGTGCGGCGGCGGCGGCCCGACTGGGTGGCACGTCGAGTCCGCCGCCGAGCAACTGCGAGGAGGTCGTTTCGAGCGCGTGGGCCAGTCTCAGCAGGGCCCCGGCCTCGACGGCGACCGGCGACGACTCCAGGTACTCCTCCGCCATACCGGCTCTTGCGGCCGCCTCCGCGCGGCTGAGGCCGAGCTGCCGACGGCGCAGGGCGATCCGGCGCCCGGTGTCGCCGGGGCCGGCCGGGGTGTCCTCGGCCTCGTGGGATCGGAACGGACGGGCCCTACTCGGCTCCCCGCCCTTGACTGTCATGAACACGGTTTGCCCCTTTCGTCACCCGGACCGTCCTGGCACGGTCGTCGACGCCGGACGGCTGGCCGGCCTTCCTCCAGGATGCGCGCCCGGGCCGTCGGGCGGAGAGGGCCGCTGGGCCCCACCGGGCGCCGGGTCGGCCCCGGCGATCCGGGCCGGAAGGCGGGCCGGTCGGCCCGTTCCCGGCGGGAACGGCCGTGCGGAAGCTGGAGGAGTCCTGACCGCCGGGGCCGAGCCGCAGAGGAGCCACGCCATGCCCTCCCTCCCGTACCCGCTGCCGAGCGCCGAGGCACTGATCGCCGACGGATCGACGGTCGGGATCCGCCAGATCGGGTCGTCCGACCGGGCGGCCGTGCTCGACCTGCACGCCAACCGGATGTCGGCCGAGAGCCGACGGCTGCGCTTCTTCGGCGCCAGTCGGCGGGCCCCGGAGCTGGCCGCGGAACGGCTGTGCGGCCAGGACCGACCGGGGCTGCTCGGGCTCGGCGCCTGGTCGGGGGACGAACTGGTCGGCGAGGCCGACAGCGAGGTCCTCGACGACCCGGCCACCGCCGAGCTGGCGCTGGCGGTGGCCGACGAGTGGCAGCACAGGGGAGTCGCGACCCTGCTGCTGGAGCACCTGGTCCACGCTGCGCGCGCCCGGGGCGTCCGCGTCTTCGAGGCCGACACGCTCGCCGGCAACAGGGCCGTCCACCGGGTCTTCGCGGATCTCGGGCTGCCGGTGCACCGTCGTCTCGAACAGGGGGAGATCCGGGTGCGGGTACCGCTGGACGAGAACGACGAGCACTACCGGGAAGCGGTGGACGAGCGCGGCCGCCACGCGGACGTCGCCAGCCTCGGCCCGCTGCTGCGACCGGCCGCGGTCGCCGTCGTGGGCGCCTCGCGCCGACCGGGGTCGGTCGGGCAGACCGTGCTGCGGAAGATTCGCCAGGGGGGCTTCGCCGGGTCTGTGTGGGCGGTCAACCCGTCCGCCGGGGAGGTCGCGGGGGAGCCCGCGTTCCCGTCGGTGAGCGCCCTTCCGGCCGTTCCTGACCTCGCGGTGCTGGCCCTGCCGGCGGCTGCGGTGGCCGGCGTCGCCGAGGAGTGCGGCCGGGCCGGCGTCCGGGCGCTGGTGGTGCTCACCTCCGGCCTCGGGCCGGACGATGCCGTTCGGCTGATGCGTGCCTGCCGCCGGTACAGCATGCGGATGGTCGGCCCCAACAGCCTGGGCATCGCGCAGACCGACCCCGCCGTGCGGCTGGACGCGGAGTTCGGCGGCGCGTTCCCCCTCCCCGGCACCGCCGGTGTGGCCGTCCAGTCCGGCGGTGTCGGCATCGCGTTGCTGAAGCGGCTGGCCTGGCTCGGCATCGGCGTCTCCGGGTTCGTCTCGCTCGGTGACAAGTACGACGTCAGCGGCAACGACCTGCTCCAGTGGTGGGAGGAGGACGGCCGCACCGACCTGGCGCTGCTGCACCTGGAGTCCTTCGGCAGCCCGAGGGCCTTCGCGCGTACGGCCCGCCGCGTCACCCGGAAGCTGCCCGTCCTCACCGTCGACGCCGGACGCTCGCCGGCCGGCCGCCGCGGCGCGGCCTCGCACACGGCGGCGGCCGCCACCCCGACCGTCACGAGGGAGGCGCTGTTCCGGCAGGCCGGGATCACCGCGGCCCGCAGCATCGACGAACTCGTCGGGACGGCGGCGCTGCTGCACGCCCAACCGCTCCCCGCACCACGCGGAGCCGTGGCGGTGGTCTCCAACGCCGGCGGTGTCGGCATCCTGGCCGCCGACGCCTGCACCGACGCGGGCCTCGTGCTGCCCGAACTCGCACCGGGCCTCGTGGAGTCCCTTCCGGACGGAGCCTCGGCGCGCAACCCGGTCGACACGACGGCGGCCGTGGGGCCCGCCGAGATGGCACGTTGCCTGAAGGCGTTGGAACGGGACAGGGCCGTCGACGCGCTGCTGGTCTGCCTCGTGCCCACCGCGCTCGCCACGACCGGTGACCGTGACCCCGTGCGGGCCCTCCTCGACGGCCCGGCCCGGCACGGGGTCCCGGACGTCGCGGTGCTGCTCGACCAGCAGGTACCCGTTCGCTACCTGACGTGCGCCGACGGCGGCCTGCTGCCCGCGTACTCCGACACGGTGGCCGCCGCCCGGGCGCTGGTGCACGCCCGCGACCGGGCCCGTTGGCTGGCCGAGCCGTTCGCCGCCGAGGCCGACGTACCCGGCTGCGACCCGGATGCCGCCAGGTCCATGGTCGGGGCCCACCTCGCGGCCCACCCGGACGGCGGTTGGCTCTACCCCGTGGCCACGGCCGACCTCCTGGACTGCTACGGCCTGCCGCTGATCACCTCGGTGTGGGCACCGGACGAGGGCACCGCCGCGGCCGCAGCCGAAGGTCTGCGCGGGCTCGGGCACAGGGGGGAGGTCGCGATGAAGGCCTATTGGCCCGGCCAGGTCCACAAGAGTGCCGCCGGCGCCGTGCGCACCGGGCTCGCCACGGACACCGACGCCAGGACCGCCTTCCGTCGGTTCGGCGAGCAGTTCGGCGGTCGGCTGAGCGGTGCGGTGGTGCAGCCGATGGCCGCGCCGGGTGTCGAGCTTCTCGTCGGCGTGGTCCAGGACCGCGTCTTCGGCCCGCTCGTCGTGCTCGGCATGGGCGGCACCGCCGCCGACGTCCTCGCCGACCGGTCCGCCCGCCTCGCGCCGCTCACCGAGCACGACCTCACCACCATGGTCACCGAACTCCGTGGCGCGCCCCTGCTCTCGGGCCCTTCGGGCGAGCCCCCGGTCGACCTGGCGGCGGTCCGTGACGTCCTCGCCAGGGTCTCCCGGCTCGCCGCCGACCTTCCCCAGCTCGCCGAGGCGGACCTCAACCCCCTGATCGCCCGGCCCGACGGCGCCGTCCGCGTCGACGCCCGCGTCAGACTGGAACCCCGCCCGTCGTTCGACCCCTACCTACGACGACTGCGCCGACCGGCCGCCGCACGGGAGGGGTGAGGCAGGGGGCGTGTCGCCGACGCCCCGGCGCCCTGTGCGCGGGGCCGATCGGCCCACTGAGCGGGCCCGGGCCGCACCGGGTCCGACCGGCCCCGCGCACAGGGCCGGTCGGCCCATGCACGGCCCGGGCCCCGGATGCACGGTGGAGGTGGGGCAGCAGCCCCACCCCGTCCGGCCGAGGAGCCCACGATGACGTACTGGAACGATCACGGCATGAACGGCTGGGGCTTCGGCCTGATGGCCGTCGGGATGCTGCTGTTCTGGGGACTGGTCGTCGTGGCGGTCGTCCTCCTCGTCCGCCACCTGGTGCAGGCCCCGCAGCATCCGCAGGGCACGCACCCCTCCCCGCCGCCCGGACGCATTCCGCCCGAGCAACTGCTCGCCGAGCGCTTCGCCCGCGGGGAGATCGACGCCGACGAGTACCGCCACCGCCTGGAGGTACTGCGTTCCGGCGACAGCCCGCCCGCCGGCTGACGGCACACCCCGGGAGCCCGCCATGACCACCCTCGCACTCGACGCCGCGACCCTGGAGAAGCTGGTCTCCGCGGCCGTGGCCGCACCCTCGATCCACAACAGCCAGCCCTGGCACTTCCGGCTCGATCCGGCGACCTCGGTCCTGGCGGTGCGCGCCGCACGGGAGCGCGCCCTGCCGGCCACCGACCCCGAGGGACGGGCGATGCACATCTCCGTCGGCGCGGCGGTGCTCAACCTCCGGGTCGCCGCCCGCCACCTCGGCTGGGCACCCGAGGTCCGCCTGCTGCCCGACCCCGCCGACCCGGACCTGTTCGCCGCCGTCCGCCTGGACGAGACGTCCCCGGTCCGTCTCCCCGGCACGGAGGTCCTGTACGACGCGATCTGGCGCCGCCACTCCATCCGCACGCCGTTCACCGACCGGCCCGTGCCGGCCGACGTCCTGGACCAACTGGTGGCAGCGGCCCGGGGGGAGGGGACGATCCTCCGCCTCCCCGGCCGGGAGGAGACCGACCGGCTGCTCGAACTCACCGCCGAGGCCGAGCGCCGCAGCACCACCGACCCCGCCCAGCGGACCGAGAGCCGCGACTGGATCCGCAGCGGGGACATCCCGGCCTACGGCATCCCGGCCCGCGCCCTGGGCCCGCAGGACAGGGAGGGCCACCTGCCGATGCGGGACTTCGCCTCCCTGCGCCCCGCCGAGCACCGACCGCCGGCCACTTTCGAGCATGAGCCGCGCCTCGCGGTGCTCACCACCGAGCACGACCACCCCGAGGACTGGCTGCGCACCGGGCTCGCCCTGGAACACGTCCTGCTGACGGCCACCGTCCACGACGTACGGGCCTCGCTCCTGCACCAGGTGATGGAGTGGCCGGACCTGCGCCCGGTGGCCCGGGAGCCTCACCTGGGGCCCGAGCATGTCCAGATGCTGATCCGCCTCGGCTACGGCCCGGAGGGAACGCCGACCCCCCGTCTGGCGCCAGGCGAAGTCCTGGACCCCGAGACCTAGCCCCACCCGCCCTATGGCGACCACCCGTCGCAGGGCAACGCTGGACGGGAAGGCGGGACGGCGCAACTGCCGTTCCGCACCGGTGAGAGATGATGGGAGTGACCAGGACATGAAAGCGCTGACCTACCACGGACCGGGCCGCCGGACCTGGGGCGAGGTACCGGATCCAGCCGTCCTGGACGCCGAGGACGCCGTCGTCCGGGTGGACGCGGTGACCATCTGCGGCACCGACCTGCACATCCTCAAGGGCGACGTTCCCGAGGTCACCGACGGACGCGTCCTCGGTCACGAAGCCGTCGGCACCGTCATCGAGACCGGCCCCGGTGTCCGGACCGTCAAGGCCGGGGACCGCGTCCTCGTCTCCTGCATTTCCGCCTGCGGTCGCTGCGCCTACTGCCGCACCGCACGCTACGGGCAGTGCATCGGAGGCGGCGGCTGGATCCTCGGCCACCTGGTCGACGGCTGTCAGGCGGAGTACGTCCGCACACCCTTCGCGGACAACTCCCTCCACCGGCTGCCCGAGGGCGTGTCCGACGAGGACGCCCTGCTGTTCGCCGACATCCTCCCCACCGCCTACGAGGTCGGAGTCCAGAACGGGCGGATCGGCCCCGGCGACACCGTGGTGGTGGTCGGCGCGGGCCCGATCGGCCTCGCCGCCATCATCACCGCCCAGCTCTACAGTCCGTCCAGGATCATTGCCGTCGACCTCGCGGCCGGCCGACTGGGCGCCGCGACGCGCTTGGGCGCCGACGTCGCGTTGACCGTGGCGGAGGCTACCCCTGAGCCAGTGCGGGCGCTGGGCAGGGACGCCCTGGGAGTGGACGTGGCGATCGAGGCGGTGGGCGTTCCCGACTCCTTCGAACTCTGCACCCGCGTAGTGCGGCCCGGAGGGCGGGTGGCCAATGTCGGCGTGCACGGCAAGCCCGCCGTCCTCCACTTGGAGACCCTCTGGATCCGCGACGTCACCATCACCACCGGCTTGGTCGACACGCACAGCACCCCGCTGCTGCTCGACATGCTGGCTGCCGGGCGGTTGGACGTATCCGGGCTGGTCACCCACCGCTTCGGCCTCGACGAGATCCAGGAGGCCTACGACGTCTTCGCCGATGCCGGTGGTAGCGGCGCCCTCAAGGTCGCGCTCTTCCGGACGTGACCGGACACGGCGAGCCAAGGAGTGCGCGGTGAACCAGAAGCCCGACATCGAGGGCGCCCCATGTGACGCCCCTGCCGAAACCGTGCGCGTGACCTTCGGGAGATGCTCCCGGCTCGGTCAGAACGAAACGGGATCGGAGGACGGCTTGGACGTCCGTGCCGAGGAGGGCCGGATCACCCTGTCCGGCAGCCTGCCCCATGCAGTCCCGGCTCCGGTCCTGGAAAGGCTGGTCCGGTCCGGTCCGTGCCGGGCGTGGTCGGCGTCGAGGTCAGGCCGGGCGCCCTGGCCTGACCGAGGACGTGGTGACCGGGCCCGTCTCCGTCGGTCGGGCGTGCTGACCCCGGCCGAAGACCGGTGATGTCCCCTTGCGGGGTTACTCCCTCGTGGCGCCCACGCAGGGTGGGGCGGACTTGCGGTGCGCCGTGCGGTCAGGGCGCGCAGAATCAGTGTCACCGGTGCGACCAGTCAGGGAGCAGGCCATGGACACCACCGAACCCACCGTCTCCGAGCCGCCCGTTCGGGTGTTCCTGCTGGACGACCACGAGGTGGTCCGGCGCGGCGTGCGTGACCTTCTGGAGGCGGACCAGGACATCGAGGTGGTCGGCGAGGCGGGCACCTGTGCGCAGGCGCTCGCCCGGGTGCCGGCGTTGCGGCCGGACGTGGCCGTGCTCGACGTGCGGTTGCCGGACGGGGACGGGGTGACCGTCTGCCGGGAGCTGCGGGACCGGATGCCGGACTTGGCCTGCCTGATGCTGACCTCGTTCGACGACGACGACGCGCTGCTTGACGCAATCATGGCCGGGGCGGCCGGATACGTGCTGAAGCAGGTCAAGGGCGCCGACCTGGTGAGCGCGGTGCGGACGGTGGCCTCGGGGCAGTCGATGCTGGACCCGGAGACCACCCGCAAGCTGATGGAGAGCCTGCGCCACCACGAGGAGGACACGGCCGACTCCGCGCTCGCCCAGTTGACGCCGCGCGAGCGGGACATCCTCGTCCTGGTGGGCGAGGGCAGGACCAATCGGCAGATCGGGCGGGAGCTGTTCCTCGCGGAGAAGACGGTGAAGAACCACGTCTCGCGGCTGTTGGCCAAGCTCGGCGTGGAACGGCGTCTCCAGGCGGCCGTGATCGCCGCGCACGCCGAGTCGGCCCACCACCCCCGGTAGGTGTCGGAACCGCACCGGTCGGGCCCACCAGGGCCTCAGGGATGCGGCAGCGGGACGCGCCACTCCAGCGCCGTGCCGCCCTCGGGCCGGTTGCCGATGGCGAAGGTGCCGCCGAGCGAGGCGGCCCGGTTGGCGAGGTTGGCCAGACCACTGCGTCGGCCGTGTTCGGGGAGGCCGACGCCGTCGTCCGTCACGGTGAGCACCAGCTCCGTCCCGGCGGCGAGGGACACCTGGACGGTGCTCGCCTTCGCGTGCCGGGCGGCATTGGACAGAGCCTCCTCCAGTACCGCGACGGCGGCGTCGGCGACGTCGACGACGACGGCGGTGTCGAGCAGGCCGGTCAGCCGCACGGACGGGGTGAAACCGAGTGCCCGTGAGGCCCGCTCCACCGACTCGATCACCCGGGTCCGCAGGCCGGTGGCCGCCGGGCCGCTCTCGCGCAGGCGCAGACCGAAGATGGTCGCGCGGATGGTCCTGGCCGTGTCGTCCAAGTCGTCGATGGCCCGTAGGACGCGGTCGGTCGCCTCCGGGTGGTCGATGAAGCGGGTGGCGCCCTGGAGGGTTATGCCGGTGGCGAAGAGCCGCTGGATGGCCAGGTCGTGCAGGTCGCGGGCGATCCGGTCGCGCTCCTGGAGCAGGGCGAGTCGTTCGGAGTCGCGGCGCCGCTCGGCGAGCTCCATCGCGACCGCCGCATGGCCCGCGAAGCCCAGGAGGGGCCCGGACTCGTCCTCGTCGAACAGGGGGGCGCCGATCGCCCGGGCCAGCATCAGCACCCCGTGCACTCCGTGCTCGGGCGTGCCGATCGGAACGGCGACGGCCGGGCCGATGCCCTCCCAGCGAGGGGGTCCGACGGTGATCCTGGGGTCCTTCTGCACATCGGTGGTCGTGACTGGGCCGCCCGTGAGGACGGCCGCCCCCACGAATGACCCCTCTATCGGTAGGACCAGGTCCCGGTGTCGCTGTTCGCCCAGCCCGCAGGCCATCCGCACCTCCAAGTCGTCGGTACCCGGCAGCGGTACGGCTACTACCGCAAGGTCTGCCCCGGCGATATGGGAGGCCCGGGTGACGAGCAGGTCGAGCATCTCCTGCTCGGTACGGCCGGACAGCAGGCCGTTGGTGACCTCCGCGCTGGCCTCAAGCCAGTGTTCGCGCAGCTTGGCCTGCGCGTACAGGCGCGCGTTGTCGATGGCGACGCCGGCGGCGACGGCGAGCGTGGCCAGCACCGACTCGTCCTCGGCGTCGAACTCGCCACCGCCGTGCTTCTCGGTGAGGTAGAGGTTGCCGAACACCTTGTCCCGGATTCGGATCGGTACCCCCAGGAAGGACCGCATCGGCGGGTGCCCGGTCGGGAAGCCGTAGGAGGCCGGGTGGTCGGAGATCCGGGCAAGCCGCAGCGGCTGCGGGTGGCGGATCAGTTCACCCAGCACGCCGTGGCCGGCCGGCAGGCCGCCGATCAGCGCCGTCTGTTCGTCTGTGACGCCTACGGGGATGAACTGGGACAGCCTCCGGTCGTCGCCGATCACGCCCAGCGCGCCGTACTCGGCGTCCACCAGGGTCACTGCCGCTTCCACGATGTGCCGCAGAGCCTGGGCGAGCTCCAGGTCGCGCCCGACAGCCAGCACGGCCTCCAGCAGGCTGTGCACCCGGTCACGGGTGCCCCGGGCAGCGTCCAACCTGGTCTGAAGCTCGTCCAGCAGCTCGTCCAGTCGCAGCCTCGGGACAGCAGCGGAACTCTCCGATGCGCTGTCCAAGGGGCCCTCCTCGGCTCGCCCGATGCCACTGACCAGCGTAGACGCGGACGCGGGACCGCGCCGGGCGGGAGGCGGTGCGGATCCGGGCCGCAGGGACGTCGGTCGGCCCTCCCCTGGCGACGTTCCCGGTGTGGAGGAACGCTTGAGGCGGGAGCGGAGCCGGCCTCGCTGCTTCGCGGCCCCGGAGGAGCGAGCCGGTCGCGCTGGTCCCGATGTGACGCGCAGTGTCCGAGAGCCGAGGAGCCCACCGTGAACCACACCCCTGACCTTGGCGCCGTACAGCGGGCCGAACCCGCCGACGTCGCCCGCCGGATCAGAGACCGCCGCAGCCGTCTCGGTCTGACGGAGCAGGAACTCGCCTACCAGGCGGCCATGGCACCGCAGTATCTGCGCCATCTGCTGAAGGTGGGCCCGGCGTTCGACCCTGCCGCATTCGTCCGGATCGCGGTCGCGCTCGGCACCACGTGGCCGGTGCTGCTGGAGGGCCGTGCCGACGCTCCACCGGGCCAGACCGACGCCGGCGCGCGGCCGGTGCTGTTCCACCTCACCGAGCCCGAGTGCTGGGAGCTGATGGGCTCGCGGGGCATCGGCCGGATAGCCCTGAACGCAGAGCCAGGACCGGCGGTCTACCCGGTCAACTACGCCGTGGACTCCCGGACGGTCGTCTACCGGACGGCACCACGCGCCGCCGCTCCGGCCGACGAATCGCCGGTCTCGTTCCAGGTGGACCACATCGACGACCGTGGGAGCCGGGGCTGGAGCGTCCTCGTCGTCGGCCGGGCCCGTCACGTGGAGGATCTTGACGAACAGCAGCGGCTGTCGCGGCTCCCCGGTACCACCCCGTGGGCCGGTGGTGACCGTCCGCTGTGGATTCGCATCCATCCTGACGAGATCACGGGACGCCGTATCGGCCGCGAGTGAGGGGACCCCGAACGGGAGGATGTCGAAGGCGACGTCCTCGTGGACGAGTTCGGCGAACCGGTCGAGATCGCCGGAACTGAGGGCATCAACCGCGCGCCGTGCGATGTCGCCAGGAGCCGTCGGAGAGGTGTGCGTGCTCATTTCCTTCTCTTGGTACTGCCGGGGACGAGGAGCATCCGTATGCCCTTCCAAGCGTTGCTCGGGACGCGCGGGGAAGCCAACCGGCCGGACCTGACGGGCGCCGTCGCGGTTGAGCGGGACGCAGGTCAGAGGCCGGCAGCGGCCTCACCGAGCAGCGCCCGCGCTCTTGCGGCATCGTTCGCCCGTGTCGGGTTCGCACGCCGACCGTCCGGGTCGACGGGGCCGAGCGGTCGAGGTCCCGTCGGGAGGCGGTCGTCCTCAGCGCCCGCCGACCGGGACGGCGGGGACGGTGATGACCGGGCAGTGGGCACGGTGCAGCAGGCCGTGCGGGACAGACCCGAGCCGCATGCCGGTGAAGCCGCCCCGTCCACGGCGCCCCACCACGACGGCGAGCGCGTGCTCGGAGGCCTTGGCGAGCTCCTCGACGGGGTGGCCGCGGATCACCTCGTGCGTCAGCGTGATGTCCGGGTGCGTCGCGCGGCGCCCGGCCGTGGCCTCGTCCAGCAGCCGCCGCAGGGACTGGACGGTGGCCTCCTCGTCGACGTGAATGTGGCCGACGAGGTGGGACTGCCAGATGAGGAGGGTGCGCAGCGCGGCCTGCCTTGGCGCGGCGAGGTCGAAGGCGAAGTCGATCGCGGCGGCTGACGAGGGGCTGGCGTCCACGCCGACCACCACGTACGGAGGTTGCTGGGTGACATGCTCCGGTTCGCGGACGACGACCACGGGGCAGTGGGCCTGGGCACTCACCGGGACGGTCACCGAGGAGGCGCTCAGCACCTCTTCCAAGCGGCTGAGCCTGCGCGACCCGAGGACGACGAGTTCGGCCTGCGCGGACTCCCGGCAGAGAGCCGGCGCCGGAACGTCCTCGGTGACGGCGGTGGTCATCGGCAGGTCCGGGCGCCGGTGCCGGGCGAGGGCAGCGGCCTCGCCCAGAGCCTGTTCGCCGTGCTCACGCAGCTCCTTGTGGTGCCGAACCAGCCCGAGGACGTGCGGGTCCTGGGACAGCGGTGGAAGGGCGTGGACCAGCCGCAGAGGCAGACCGCGGCGGTGGGCCTCGTCGGCCGCCCAGGCCACCGCCATCGTCTGGGGGGCACGTGCGTCCACGCCGAGAACGATCGAGTGCGTGTTGCTGGCGGATGTCATGGTTTCTCCACCGGACCAGGGGCCGACCGGGTGCGGCCTGCCCTGTGCTCCACACTAGGGAGGTCGTGGTACCCGGCGCGAGGGTCGACCGGCCCTCGCCGTCGGGCCGGCCGCACCGGTACCGGTCGTCCGGCCTCGGAGCGGCGTCCGGGTGGGCCGCCGACCGGCGCGCTGTCGGCGGGCAGGTACCAGCGTGACTGCGGTCTGCTACGGCGGACCCGGCTCCGGCGGCGGCGCCGCGCACCCGGTGCGGTGGATTGAAGGACGGGGGAAAGCCCTCAGGAGGGCACGCCGCGGACGACGACCACGGGGCAGTGGGCGTGTTCCACGCAATGCCGGCTCACGGAACCGAGCAGGGTGCCCGTGAAGCCTCCCAGGCCTCTTGTTCCGACGACCAGGAGGCGGGCCCGGCGGGAGGCCTCCAGCAGGATGTCCGCGGGGTGGCCGTACTCGGTCCGTTGGCGGATCGGCACGGGAGGGCGTATCGCCTCCGCTTCCCGCTTCACCACGTCCGCCAGGGCCAGGCGGGCCGCCTCCTCGATCTCCGGGCCTGGGACCGACAGTCCCCAGCCGCTCAGCGGAGGATAGTCCCAGGCTGCCACGGCCTCCACTGCGGAGCCGCTCAGTCGGGCGAATTCTAGGGCCCAGCGCAGTGCCGCCATCGAGGACGGCGAGCCGTCGACGCCGACGACGACGGCCTGGGTACTCTCCTGCGTGGTCTCCACGACGTGAACCTCCTTGTGACGATGCGGCGATGGCGATGTGGGGTCGGCGAGGTCACGGCCCGACGGTGGGCCGGTGGCCGTTCAGGTCGAGGATCTCGTTGACCGGACGCCGTGGGGTGGCGGGCCCGGGAGGGCCGTAGCCGATGCCGGCGGGTCGGTCTTTTCACCGCCCTCTTCAGGCCGTGTCGGCGCGCACGACGACGACCGGGCACCGCGCGTGCTGCACGCAGTGCTGGCCGACCGATCCGAGCAGCGCGCCGGCGAATCCGCCGTGACCCCGGCTGCCCACGACGAGCAGGTCAGCCCCGTGCGACCTCTCCACCAGAACCTCGGAGGCGTTGCCGAGTACGGCTGTCTCCCGGAGTCGAACCGGCCGGACGTCACCGATCGCCTCGCCGACGGCTTGAGCGAGTACCTTCTCGGCGGCATGGTCGAGTTCGCGGTTCACCGACACGGGAGCGCGCCCGTACACCGTCGGGAGCGTCCAGCAGAGGACCGCCTCCACTGTGGCGCCGGTCAGCCGCGCCTGCTCGACCGCCCATCGGAGTGCCTGCCGCGACGAGGGTGACCCGTCCACTCCGACCACGATTGCGCGTGCCACCGGGGGGTCTCGATCCATGGCGTACCTCGCTCACCGAGTGTGCCGAGCGGCCGAAGCCCCTTGCGATGGGACCGCAGAGGGCACGGGGCCCTGTCCGTCCCACTCTCCGCCCTCTGCGGGCTCCGTGCACACGGCCGGCCGGACCTCGCGGACCTCCGGCTCCGGAGAGACCATGAAGGTGTCCGAGAACGCGCCGCACCGGCACCCGCCGGCGGCGGCGCGTCGCTCCGGAGGTGATCGCCGTGGCCGCCACGACCCCGTCACCCGTGCGGGTGGAAGCCCGGTTGGACCCGCCCCTTTCTCGCTGGCTCTGGCTGGTCAAGTGGATCCTGGTCATCCCGCACTGGATCGTCCTCTGCTTCCTGTGGGTGGGCTTCGTCCTGCTCACCGTGGTCGCGTTCTTCGCGATCCTGTTCACCGGTCGCTACCCGCGCGGGGTGTTCGACTTCAACCTCGGTGTTCTGCGCTGGTCGTGGCGGGTGTCCTACTACGCTTGCGGAGGTCTGGGCACCGACCGGTATCCGCCGTTCAGCCTCGGTGAGGAACCCGACTACCCCGCGACGCTGTACATCGCCCCGCCGGGCGAACTCTCCCGGGGCCTGGTGCTGGTGAAGTGGTGGCTGCTCGCGCTTCCGCACTACCTGGTCGTCGGAATCCTCGTGGGCGGCTACCACGAGGATTGGGGCGGGGGCGGCCTGATCGGCCTGCTGACACTGTTCGCGGGGGTGGCGCTCGCCGCCACCAGGCGCTACCCGCCGGGTCTCTTCGACCTCCTCGTCGGACTGAACCGTTGGGTGTTCCGGGTGGCTGCGTACGCGGCCCTGATGACCGACTCCTACCCGCCGTTCCGGCTGGACCAGGGCGGCCTCGATCCGGCCGCCCGAGACATCGCATGACACGGACGGCGAGCCGTCCGACCGGTCTGACCGAGGAGCGGGCAGCCCGGATTCTCGCCGAGCACGGGCCGAACGACGTCGGGGCGGTGCCGACCCCTCCGCTGTGGACCAGGGTCGCCGCACAACTGCGCGATCCCCTTATCCTCGTGCTGCTCGCGGCCGTCGTGCTGACGGTGGCGACCGGTGACCACGCCGATGCGATCGTGATCGGCCTCGTCGTCGTGGTGAACACGACCGTCGGTGTCGCCCAGGAGGTCCGCGCGGACAACGCGGTGGCAGCGCTCTCGGCGCTCTCCGCACCGGCAGCCCGGGTGCTGCGCGACGGCCGGGAGCGCGAGGTGGCGGCCGCCGCCGTGGTGCCGGGCGACGTCCTTCTACTGGCCGGAGGAGACATCGTCCCCGCCGACGCCGAGCTGTCCGAGGCATCCGCGCTGCTGGTGGACGAAGCGATGCTGACCGGCGAATCCGTCCCCGTGGAGAAGGAGGTCACCGCTGAGGGCGGTCTCAGCGCGGGAACGGTGGTGGTGCGGGGCCGGGCGATGGCGACCGTCACCGCGACCGGTCCCGACAGTGCCCTCGGCCGGATCGCGACCTCGCTCCACCCGCGGCCCCGGGCCACCCCGTTGCAGCGGCGCCTCGCCGGACTCGGCCGGGTGCTGGCCGCGGTCATCGTCGCCCTCTGCGCGGTGGTCTTCGCCCTCGGGCTGGCACGTGGCCAGGCCCCCGAGGCGATGGCGGTGACGGCCATCAGCCTCGCCGTGGCTGCCGTACCGGAGTCGCTGCCCGCCGTGGTGACCCTCGCGCTCGCGATCGGCGCCCGTCGGATGGCCGTGCGCCACGCCGTTGTCCGTCGGCTCCCGGCCGTCGAGACGCTCGGCGCGGTCACCGTGCTCGCCACCGACAAGACCGGCACGCTCACGGAAGGCCGGATGGTGGTCGAGCGGCTCTGGGCACCCGGGTGGGAGGCCGCGCTGACCGGCACCGGCTACCGGCCGCAGGGCGAGGTCCTGGTGGAGCCACCGGGCGGGCGGGCCGGGGTCGGGGCGCTGCTGCGGGTGGTGGCATTGTGCAACGACGCCTCGCTGCGGCCGCCACAGCCCGGCGTGGACGGGCCGTGGACGGCCCTCGGCGATCCGACCGAGGCGGCCCTGCTGGCGGCGGCGGCCAAGGCGGGCCTCGACCCGGCCTCGCTCGCCGAGCAGTCCCCGCGGGTGGACGAGCTGCCGTTCGACAGCCTCCGGAAACGGATGACGACCGTGCACCGGACGCCCGGCGGGCGGTACGAGATCTGTCTCAAAGGAGCGCCCGAGGCCGTCCTCGACCCTGCCGTCCTCGACGAGGACGCCGACACGCTGGCGCGCGCCGCCGACCACGCGGCGCGGCTCGCCGCCGACGGCTACCGTGTCCTCGCGGTGGCCTCCGGGACCCGGGACACCACCGACCGCCCGGTCGAGGCGGGCCTCCGGCTGCTCGGTCTGGCGGCGCTCAGCGACCCGCCCAAGCCCGCGGCCGCCACGACCGTCGCCGCCTGCCGGCGCGCCGGGATCACACCGGTCCTGATCACCGGCGACCACCCGGCGACGGCCCGTGCCGTCGCCGAGCGGGTCGGGCTCCTGGATCCCGGGACGGGCCCGGTCGGCAGCCGGGTGGCCACCGGACGTGAGGTCGCCGCGGGTGCCGTCGGCGACCTCACGTCCGTGCGGGTCTTCGCCCGCACGAACCCCCAGCAGAAGCTCGACATCGTCGAGGCCTGGCGCTCCGCCGGCGCCGTCACCGCGATGACCGGGGACGGCGTCAACGACGGGCCGGCGCTGCAACAAGCGGACATCGGGGTGGCGATGGGCCGGCGAGGCACCGAGGTGGCCCGCCAGGCCGCGGACCTCGTCCTCGCCGACGACGAACTCGCCACCCTGGTCGCGGCCGTGGAGGAAGGACGCCGGGTCTACGACAACATCCGCCGCTTCCTGCTGTACGCCCTCTCCGGTGGAGCGGCGGAGATCCTGGTCATGCTGCTCGGCCCGCTCTTCGGCCTCGCGCTGCCGCTGCGCGCCGGTCAGATCCTGTGGATCAACCTGCTCACCCACGGTCTGACCGGTGTGGCGGTCGGCGCCGAACCGGTCTCCGCACAGGCCATGCGGCGGCCGCCGCGGTCCCCCCGCGAGCCCGTGCTCGGAGCCGGTCTCTGGCAGGGCGTCCTCGCGCTGGGTGCGGTGGTCACCGCCGTGAGCCTGGCGGCCGCGCTGTGGGCCGAGTCGGCCGGGAGGCCCTGGCAGACCGCACTGTTCCTGACCTTGCTGGCGGCGCAGCTCGGTGTGGTGCTCGGGCTGCGTGAGCGGCTGTTCACCCGGGCCAACCCCTTCCTCCCGGCCGCCGTACTGGCGTCGGCGGGGCTCGCGATGGCGGCGCTGTACCTGCCGCTCTTCCAGGACGTCCTGCTGA
This sequence comes from Streptomyces sp. BE303, assembly GCF_036290945.1. Taxonomy (NCBI): domain Bacteria; kingdom Bacillati; phylum Actinomycetota; class Actinomycetes; order Kitasatosporales; family Streptomycetaceae; genus Streptomyces; species Streptomyces sp. BE303. The sequence continues at coordinate 47,990 of NZ_JAQYWZ010000959.1, read as the reverse complement.
CGGTTCCGCTGTCCTGGCCGGACATCGCAGTGGCTGCGGCAGCCGGGGTGGTGGCCTTCGGCGCGGCACGGCTGGGTGCGCGTCGGCTGATCCTCCCGTCACGCCGGAGGGGCTGAGATGGATCCCGTGTTCGACTCGGCCCGGGCACGGGGTGTTCGCCTCACGGCGCGCGGCGGCCGTGTTCGGCGGCGATTCGGCGGGCGTGGGCGACGATCTCGTCGGCCGATTGCTCGCTGACACCGAGGGCGTGCGTGAGCCGGTGGGCGCTCCAGCCGTGGCGTGCGAGGAGGACGGCGAGCGGGTGGTGCCCGGAGGTCTCGGTGCTGTGGCGCACCGGCGCAGGTGCGACGGCGACCGGCGCGACGTGGCGTGCGGCGCGGTGGCGCACCAGGGCCCTGCGCAGCTCGTCCGCGCCCCAGACGACGAACGGGAACGGCACCACGACGGCCAGTTGCCCCGGGGTGAGCGCTGCCGTCCCAAAGACGTGCTGCAGCGGCGGCAGGTAGACGATCGCGGCCGCGAAGGCGAGGGAGAAGCCGATGCCGCCGAGCAGCCGGGGATTGCTGAGGACGCCGATGGAGCGCAGCGACGCGCGGTCGGTGCGGGCCGCGAAGGCGGTGCCGATCTGGCAGGTGACGATGCCGAGCCAGGTGACGGTGGTGGCCTGCTGGTAGGTGAGGTGCAGCGCGGTGCCGGTGCCGGTCGGGTCGCCGGGGTGCCAGCCTCCCAGCGTCAGCGTGAGCAGGAACCCGGCCATTACCAGGACGGCCGAGATCAGTCCGAGGAAGCCCCACGCCCGGGCCAGCATCGCGGGCTGGATCACCCGCTCGTCGCGCGGGCGCGGGGGGCGGTCCATCAGTCCCGGTTCGGCGCGTTCGCGGCCGAGTGCGAGAGCCGGCAGGGTGTCGGTTCCGAGATCGACGGCCAGGATCTGCATCACCGTGAGCGGCAGCGGAACGGCACCGCCGGCGAGGGCGAACACCAGGAAGGGGACGACCTCTGGGACGGCGTGGGCGAAGATGTAGACGATGAACTTGCGGATGTTGTCGTACGTCCGCCGTCCCGCCTCGACCGCCGCGACGATGGTGGCGAAGTTGTCGTCGGTCAGCACCATGGTCGCCGACTCGCGGGCGACGTCGGTGCCGGAGCGCCCCATGGCGACGCCGATGTCGGCGCGCCGCAGGGCGGGGGCGTCGTTGACGCCGTCCCCGGTCATCGCCACGGTGTGGCCCTCGGCGCGCAGCGCGTCGGCGATCCGCAGCTTGGCCTCGGGAGAGGTGCGGGCGAAGACCACCTCCTCGCCCCGGGCGAGCAGCGCGTCCAGCTCCGTCTCGCTCATCGCGGCCAGTTCCGTGCCGGTGACGATGCGGGAACCGCGGTGGCCGATGCCGACCTGCGCCGCGATGGCGGCCGCCGTGAGGCCGTTGTCACCGGTGACGACGTGCACGCTGATACCGGCCCGGTGGGCCAGCCCGATCGCGTCGGCGACCTCGGGCCGGGCAGGGTCGGCCATGGCGATTAGGCCGACCAGGCACAGCTCCCGCTCGGCTTCCTCCCGTCGGGCAGGTGGCGGCTCGCCGGGAGTCAGTGCCCGTCGGGCCACCGCCAGCACCCGCAGTCCCCGGGCCGCCAGGACACCGACGGCGCCGACCACCGCGGTCCTGTCGTCCGGTGTGAGGGCACGCTCCACTTCGTGGTCGAGGAGCCGGGAGGCACGGGCGAGGACCTCCTCCGGCGCACCCTTGGTGTGCAGTACGACCGTGCCGTCCACGGCGTCGGCGGTGGTCATGAGCTTGATGCGCGGGTCGAAACGGAACACTGCCCGACGGTCCAGATCGCGCCGCTCGGGCGGGCACGGCACGCCGAGCCGGGCGGCCAGCGCGAGCAGCGCGAGCTCGGTCGGGTCGCCGTGGCCGGCGGCCGGGTGGGCCGTCGTGCAGGCGGCTGCGGCCCCGGCGAGCAGCAGCACCTGTGGCGGCGCCTCCACCGTGCTGTCGACGGTGCTCTCGCCGTCCGGCGTCCACACCGTCGTCACCAGCATCCGGTTCTCGGTCAGGGTGCCCGTCTTGTCGGTGCACACGACGGTCGTGGAACCCAGCGTCTCGACGGCGGACAGCCGCTTGACCACCGCGCCGCGCCGTGCCAGGTCGCGGACCCCGGAGGCAAGGGCCAGGGTGATGGTCGGCAGCAGGCCCTCCGGAACGTTCGCCACCAGCAGGCCGATCGCGAAGCTCGCGGCGGCGGCGAGTGAGAGGCCTGCGGCGAGGCCGATGGGCAGGAAGGCCAGCCCGACGCCGACCGCGACCACCGCGATCAGCCGGGCGGCCCGCTTGACCTGGTGCTCCAGCGGGCTCTCCTCGCGCCGGGTGCGCTGGCTGAGTGCCGCGATCCGGCCGAGCTCGGTGTGCATGCCGGTGGCGGTGACCACCGCCCGGGCCTGGCCGCCCGTGCACGTCGTGCCGGAGAACAGCAGGTCCCTGGCGTCCGACAACGAGCCCTCGGCATCCACCTGGTCCGCCGAGCGGAACACCGGCACCGACTCGCCGGTCAGGGCCGACAGGTCGACCTCGACGCCGCCCGAGAGCAGCCGGGCGTCCGCGGAGATCCGCTCGCCCTCCTCGACCACCAGGACGTCGCCCGGGACCAGTGACCGGGCGGGCACGTCCCGCTCGACACCGTCGCGGACCACGGCCGCCTCCTCCGGCAGGAAGGCCGCCAGCGCCTCCACCGCACGTTCCGCCTGCTGCTCCTGGACGAAGGCGAGCGCGGCGTTGAGCAGGATGACGGCGACGATCGCCACCGCGAGCGCGGGGGCGCCGCTGGCGGCGGCGAGTGCCGCCGCCAGCGCCAGCAACACGGCCAGCGGGTGGGTGAACTGCTGGGCGAGTTCGCGCGGCCAACGGCGACCTCCGCGTCGCGCGAGGGTGTTGGGGCCGTAGACGGCCCGGCGTCGGGCGGCCTCTCGCTCGGAGAGGCCCCGGGGTGAGGTACGCAGATCACGGAAGAGCAGCGCGATCGGTTCTCGCGGGTCGGGGCCTTCGGAGCGGTCGGACGGCCGCTCGGCGGGATCCGGTGCCATGGCTTCCTCTCCGGCGCGGTCCTCGGATGTGAAGGCCCGCAGGCTCGGGGCCCTCAGCGCACCAGAACGCGCTCGCCCGAGCGCGGGACGACGGCCGTCCAGCCCAGTTCGCGGTCGATCCGGTCGCGCAGTTCCCTGGAGCCCTCCGGTTCGCCGTGCACCAGGTAGGTGGCGCTGGGTGGTGGGGCCTTCCTGAGCCAGTCGATCACCTCGGAGGCGTCCGCGTGGGCCGAGAACGCGGGCACGTTGACCACTTCGGCGCGGACCGGCACGTAGGTGCCGTACATCTTCAGTACCTTGGCGCCGTCCACCAGGTCACGGGCCCGGGTGCCGGCCGCAGCGTAGCCGACGACGACCACGGTGTTCCGCGGGTCGGGCAGGAGCCGGCGCAGGTGGTGGACGACCCGCCCGCCGGTGGCCATGCCGGAGGCGGAGACCAGGACGGACGGCACGCTGGATCGTTCCAGTTCCAGTGATTCCCGGAGCGAGTGGATCAGGGAGAAGGGTTCTGGGTCCAGGGCCGTCGTGCCTTCGCGGAGCACGTCGGGACGCAGTTCGGGGGAGTGGGCGGCGAACGCCTCACGGTAGATCTGCAGGGCCGCGAGCGCCATCGGGCTGTCGACGTACACGGGTGCTCCCGCGGGGAGCCGGCCGGCCCGCCGGAGCTCGGCGAGCTGGTGCAGGACGACCTCGGTGCGGTCGACGGCGAAGGAGGGGATGACGACGGTGCCGCCGCGGGCGAGGGTCCGCTCGATGGCGCGGGCGAACCATTCGCGGGCGGCCGTCTCCTCGTGATGGCGGTTGCCGTACGTGGACTCCATCAGCAGCACGTCGGCGCCGTCGAACGGCTCGGGCGGTCGCAGCAGTGGGTGGACGGGGCGGCCGAGGTCCCCGCTGGCGGCGAGGGTGTGCCCGTCCTCCAGCGTGACGTGTGCCCAGGCGGAGCCGAGGACGTGTCCGGCGTGGTGAAGCCGGAGGAAGGTGCCGCCGATGATCTCCACATCGGTTTCCAGCGGGAGGGGGTCGAACATCCCGATGGTGCGCTCCACGTCGTCCTCGTCGTACAGCGGCCGGGCGGGCCGGTGCTTGGACCAGCCGTGTCCGTTGGCGTGGTCGGCGTCCTCGCGGAGCAGGTGGGCGCTGTCGCGCAGGATCAGCTCGGCCAGCCGCGCCGTGTTGGCGGTGGTGAGGATCGGTCCGCGGAAACCTTCGCGGACGAGGCGTGGCAGGTAGCCGCAGTGGTCCAGGTGTGCATGGGTGAGTACCACCGCGCGGACGTCGGCGGGATCGAGCGGCAGCGCGCGCCAGTTGCGGCGGCGAAGCTCCGCGTGGCCCTGGAACAGGCCGCAGTCGATCATGATTTGGGCGTGGTCGGTCTCCACCAGGAACTTGCTCCCGGTGACGGTCCCGACCCCGCCGAGGAACGTGAGCAGGCCCGGGCGGCGCGGTTCCGGGGGAGCGGCACTGCCGCTTGTCGTCATGGCGACCTCCGGATCGGGATCCCCCCGGTCTCCCATCGTTCCCCCGTTTCGACGGGCTGTCCTGGTCACGGGTTCCCGGCTTCGGCCTCAGCGGCGGCGACGTGCCGCTTGACGGCGGCGAAGCTGTCCGGCGTCACCGAGACGGAGCCGATTCCGGCTCCGACCAGGAAACGTGTGAACCCGGGGTCGTTGCTCGGGCGCTGCCCGCACAGTCCGACGGGCGCCCCGGCGGCGTGCGCGGTGGCGATCAGGCCCTCGATGCTGCGCGTGACGGCGGGGTTCCGCTCGTCGAAGAGGTGCGCCGGCAGGTCGGAGTCGCGGTCCACACCGAGGGTGAGCTGGGTGAGGTCGTTGCTGCCGATCGAGAAGCCGTCGAAGCGCTCGCCGAACTGCTCGGCGAGCAGGATGTTGGCAGGGATCTCCGCCATCACGTGGACCCGCAGCCCGTTGCCGCCGCGAGCCAGGCCGTTCTCCGCCATCACGGCGAGTACCCGGTCGGCCTCCTGCGGTGTCCGGCAGAACGGGATCATCACCACGACGTTGGTGAGGCCGCGCTCGTCCCGGACCTCGCGCAGCGCCCGGCACTCCAGGGCGACCCGGTCGGTGAACAGCGACGCGTAGCAGCGTCGGCAGGCGTCCAGAAGGGCCCCAGGGCCCCGAACGTTCAGAAACGTCTCCTGCTGACCCGCGAAGCTCGCCTCCGGCAGGTCCTCCGCCGTCGCACTGCTGCGCACCGCCACATCGGGGTCCGACCTCCCGGTCCTCAGGGCCAACTGCCCGTAGCTCCGGACCAGCTCGTTCTCCAGACCGGTGGGCAGTCGGGTGGCCAGTACTGCGGCGCGCACGGCGGTGCCCACCTCGGCGAGCCGGGCACCGCCGTGCAGCCGGTCGATCTGCTCCCCGATCCGCCCGCGGAGCCCCCGGTGTGAAGGAACTCCCGGTACGCGTCGGACGTCGTGGCGAAACCGTCCGGCACCCGGACTCCCTGGGGGCCGAGGTTCCCGATCAGCTCGCCCAGCGAGGCGTTCTTGCCGCCGACCGAGGTGACGTCCTCGCGCCTGAGGTCGGTGAACCACATCACGCGGCGCATGTCCGCTCCCAAGGTGGTCGTCAACGAGCGCCGGCCGACCGATCCGGGCCGGGCGGCGGTCAGGAGGGGGGCTCCCGTGCCTCCAGAGCACCACCGGGGTGCTGTATCCGCCAGGACCGACCGGCCCCACCTCCCGGGTCTCCTCCGCCCGGGAGGGCCCGAACCGCGCCGAACCTGCCGGAAGCAGCCCGGGCGTGGGACGGCAGCACGCGTCGGCGGCTCCGACGTGCTCCCGATCGCGCCTCCTCTGCCCGCGCAGCACGATGGGAGGAGCGACCGACTGAGGAGATCGAGATGGCCGGGACGGACCGGAGAGCGTACCTCCGGTCCTCACCCTGACGGTGAACCCCACCGTTGCGAGTCCCGCTGCCGTCCGGCGAACCGCTCAGCGACGCCGGTGCCGGATACGGAGGCTTCCCGTGGTGTCCGGTGTTGCCATGACCGTAGGACTTCGAAAGCACTCAAACTCAAGTCCGACACCGCAACCCGGTCCGTCTGCCACGCCACGGACGGTGCCTCAGGGGCTGATGCCGGGCTCGCTCGTGAACCTTGGGTCGAACCGAGGCCCCACCAATCACCCGCCGGAGCACTCTACTGTCCGGCAGCCCTTGACGAGCATGTGAGACCCCGGGGCACAGCCGTGCCGGGAGCAGTTCGAGGGCGGCCTCTGGCTGGTGGTTGTCGCCCCTGGCTGCGAGTCTGTCGCACACCCTGCGTGTCTCGCCGATTCTCCGAAGCGGCCGGCCCAGCTGGGCGCTCGGCAGCGCTGGTCCTCGCGGCTCTGGGCTCTGGGCCGGCCGGCGGCGGCACCGGGCAGCACGGGACCCAGGGGTGTTAGGCCGGCCGGATGGCAGAAGCCGTCCGGTGGTGATCCGTAGGGGGTGTCATGTGATGGAGCGTCGTTTCTGTCATATGAAGGGCATATACGCTTTGATGATCATCCGGGAGAGCCATGCAGGTCTGCACCACCGGCAAACCGCTCCACCGTCCGGGGACCCTCGCCGTCAGACGCGCCGCCGTGGGATCCGTCGCCGTGCTCGCCCTGCTCGGGACGGCCCCGACTGCCTCGGCGGCGCAGGAGCAGCCGACCGCCGTGAACGGGACGATGGCCCAGCCACAGGCCCCGAAAGGGGGGCTCGTCACCGCGGCGCCCGACTTCTGGGAGGGCAGTGGCGACCTCTATTCCGCCGGCCTGGCCAAACACCCGTCCTACTACCAGGCGTTCGATCTCAATGACGGAGCCACCGGGTACCTCACACAGACCCTGCAGAACATCAGGAGCGGTGCCGTCATCACCGTGCGATGGGACGACTCGCCGAACCGCTACGACGGCAACACCGCCCAGCGGCGCTACGAGGTGAGCGCCACGGGCGGCGTCGCCGAGCAGTTCACCACACTCTCCGGGACGACGGTCGGCACACCCTGGCGGAACACCAACACCTACCGGTTCACCGCGGCCGGCGACAACCCGATCCTGCGGTTCACCTCACTGGAGACCGGTGTGCTCGGCGCACTGGTGTCCAACGTCCGCATCGACCAGGGCGCTGCGGCGGCGACGGATACTCCCTCACCGGCCGTCCCCACGGCGGGTACCCCCGCGCCGGAGCGGCCCGCGATCCCCTCCGGGGACAAGCCGCCGGTGGCCGACTCCGACGCCTGCGTGCCCTTCGCGGACGGCTCGCTGCCGGACGGCTGCACCGCGCAGACCGCCAACCAGCAGGCCATCGACGCCTGCCCGCCCGACAGCGCCCCGTGTGTGGCGAAGTACGCCACCGACGGTGCGGCCACCAAGCAGGACACGGCGTCCACCTCGGCCCTGGTGAACAGCATCGTCAACAAGGACCGGTACTCCGACCCGAAGACCGCGGCCGGCCAGATGTGCGCGATCTCCGCCCAGCACACCGGCGCCTACCGGCCCGACCAGTACGAGTACGACCCGAGAACCTGGAACTGCCGCCCGGGCCTGTCCGACCAGGACGGCGAGCAGACCCGCCCCACCCCGGGTGGAACGCTCACCCCGCTCCCCACCCCGTGACCTGCCGCCCCCGCCCGGCCCGCCGCCCGTGCACGCCGCGGCCCACCGCAGCACGCAGTGCGGGCGTACCGGGCCCCATCAGGAGGAACCCGTGCCGATCGGACCGATCAGGACTCCCGCCTCGTACGTACTCGGCGGGGCCGTCGCCCTCTCCCTGGCGTTCGCCGCGACGCCCGCCGCCGCCGAGGACCCGTGGACGCCCGTCGCCGTCGAGAACTCCGACTTCGCCTCCCCGCCGGTCGCCTCCGCCACCAACCCGACCGCGACGGTGCCGACCGGCTGGTACGGGGCGAACCCGACCCGGCTCCAGGTCTTCTCGGCTGCCCTCGCCAACCACCCCAGGCGGCTTCAGGCGGTGTCGCTGAACTCGGACGGCCCCGGGAGGCTGCGGCAGCGCCTGTGGAACGTGAACGCGGGCGCCCAGGTCCGCGTCCGGTTCTCCGACTCGGCCTCCACCCTCGGCTCGTGCAGCCCGGCGGAGGTGGCGGGCGGCCAGAAGTACCGGGTCAGTGCCTACCGCGAGACGGCGTACGACGCCGCCGGTGAGCCGGCCAGGGCGGCCGGCGAGATCGTCCGCACCGTGCAGTACACCCAGGACTACACCACCCTCGGGTACACCAAGGCGGCCGGCACCGTCGGCTCCGGGGCCTGGTCGCCGGCCCCCAGGGTGTTCGAGTTCACCGCGGCCGAGGACAACCCGCTGATCGTCTTCGAGTCGCTGGAGGACAATCCTCAGCCGGACGCCTCCTGCGGCCCGTTGCTCGCCGCCGTCTCCGTGGAGGAGCAGGCCGCCTTCATCGACCACCGGATCGAGCAGAACAAGCTGCCGTGGAGCGCCTACAACGGCGTCGACGAGATCTCCCTGGCCTCGGCCGCCCAGAACTGCCGGGCTGCCGCCAACGCCTGCCGCTTCACCGCCGACCCCCGGTACAGCTACCAGTTCTACGGGAGCAACCGGATCCTGGACTACGCCTACCTCAACTGCACCCGCAACCAGGTGGTGGACCGGCGCACGGTCACCTGGGCCGAGGAGGGCTTCGACAGCATCAGCCAGGAGGCCGGCCGGGTCAGGAACGCCAACTCCGCCGACCAGAACCCGGCCAACACCGGCGAGGACGACGCCGGCATGCAGTCGGCCAACCCGAACATGTTCAAGCAGGTCGCGGCCGGGTTCCAGCGCAACGAGGGCAACTCCGGCCTGGCCAACACCACCAACCCGCTGACCGCCTCCCGTTCCACCACCAAGCAGGTGGAGCAGGCCGTCCAACCGGGGGAGGCCAGCTGGATCGAGGTGCAGCCCGCGCGTGAGCGTATCGAGGGGCTCTTCCGCAGCCCTGGCGGGATCACCATCGACGCGATGTTCGACTTTCCGTCCGGCAAGGTGCCCGACCGACTCTACGAACGCACCGGCCCGCTCACCCAGGACGAGAAGAAGCACTGCCTGACCGAGCGCCCGCTCAAGGTCACCCCCGACAACGGCGGCACCCGCTCCCTTCCCGCCGCCGGGCCGCTGCGCGGCGGTTCGCTCCGCGGCGGTCCGCTCCCGGACGGCCTGCCGCGCGTTCCTGCCTCGCCGCAGAACCGGGACACCCGGCTCACCGAGCTGTCCCCCGCCCGGCCGTGAACCCAGCGGCCCGCTCTTTCGCCCACGACCCGACCGATCGAGCCGAGCTTCAGAGGAGAGGCCCCGTGCACCATCCGAAAAACCCTCCCGTCCCCACTGGCCCCCGTACGCGCCGGGCCATGGCCGCCCGCGCCGGTGCCCTCACCCTGGCGCTGACGGCCACCACCGCACTGCCCGCCTTCGCCGCACCGGCCGGCAGCGCGCCGGGCGGAGCCGCCGTCGCCAAGGCGTTCCGCAACGGCCAGAGCATCCCGGTGAAGGACGCGCTGCGGGCCTGCAGACGCAGCGACTGCAACTTCCGCGTCACCGCGGGGCCGACGGAGTACGTCACCGCCGTCACCAACGTCGGCAGCGCGGTCGTCAACTGCACCAACGAGGACATGGCCGTCGAGCGCGAAGTCACCCTCACCTCCGGTATCACCGACAACATCGAGGGCGAGATCTCGGGGAAGGCCACCATCGAGGGGACCGTCGACAACACCACCGAGGTCACCACCACGGCGGAGAAGCAGGAATCGGTCACCCAGCAGACCACCGAGACCATCACCAACACCTCCACCGCCACTACCGAGGTCGCCGCGACGGTGACCGGCACACAGACCAACGGCAGCGGCAACACCTTCCACACCGCGCCCAAGGACACCGGTCCCAACAGCGAGTTCACCAGCTCCGCCCAGTCGCAGACCCAGGCCGAGACCGCCGTGACCAACACCGCCCAGAACGAAGTCGCCAAGGAGGCCCAGAACCAGCTGTCGACCACCACCCAGGCCACCGGCACCGTCTCGGCCAGGGACGAACTGCACGTCGGCATCAAGGGAGCCTTCGAAGCCGCCTTCCGGCTCACCGCCGGAACGGAACTCGCCGAGACCTCCTCCGAGAAGATGACCTACAAGATCACCCTCAAGCCGAAGGACATCCTGGTCCTCTCCGCGCAGAACGCCATGGTGCGCACCAACGGGGTCCTGCACGTCGACGACGACGCCGGAAGCAGCACCGTGGAGAACATCACCGTCGACAGCCCCTCCACCGTCAACGCCAGCTCCCTGCTCGCCCAGACCTTCACCGGGGCCGAACAGTGCGAGACACTGCGGCCCACCCAGGACGCGAAAGACCCCCAGCCCACACAGCCCAATCGCCGAAGCAGTACACCGGGACTGCGCAACACCCCGCTCCCGCCTCCCGGAACCGCGCCGACCTCCACCCGGGTCCTCCTGGCTGCCCCCCGAGCTCCGAGGAAGTAGCGGCCGGTCGAATGTGCGGCCGGACGTGGGTTCCGCTGTCGGGAGGCAGGCGGGTGCTACGGGTTCCGCACCGTCATACGCAGGTAGCCGCCACCACGTCCGCGGAAAGGACCGGGCAGGCTGCCGAGCGTGCCCATCAGGGCGACGTTCCCGCCCTTGCCGGGGTACTTTTCGCCCAGGACCAGAGCCATCCCCGACATGATCCGGGGTCAGGGGATGACGTCCTCCCCGGAGCCACGCGCCTGTGCGTGCAGGCCCTCCGTGCTGAACTCCACCCAGGCACCACCGTCCGGCCGGCCGATGTCCCCCAGGATCCAGCGGCCGTCGACGCGTTCCAGCGGGCCCAGGGAATTAGTTGTCTCGTTCACACGCCCATTTTCGATCGCGCATTCCTCGAATCGCACCGCAGTTGCCGTCGGCACCGGGACGGAATTGGACACATACTCGTGAACCGCCCTCTGGGAAGGGCTTTGGGGCGCCAGCCGTGCGGCTGGCGCCCTTCGGTGTTGCTCTGGCCGGCATGAGGCGTGGGCGACTTCGGCCTCATGCGCGGCCAGGTGTTGTCAAGGGTTGTGCATCAGTGGAGCTGGAAGGACCACTCCTGCTTCCAGCCGCCCTCGCAGGTCCACACGCCGAGCTGCTTGTGGTCGGAGTCGTGGGTGAGGCAGTTGTCGTCGTCGATCCGGATCCGGTACTTGCCGTTGCCGAGGCTGACGAACTGCCACTTCTGGTTGGGGGTGTTGCCCCACGCCTGCTGTTCGGCGACGTAGGTGTCCGGGTTCTCGGTGAGGTTGAACCCGAGGTCGTTGACGATCCGGTAGCGGTCCCCGCCCAGCGGCTTGACCGTCCAGGTGGACCCCTTGTACCCCAGGATCCCGCCCAGGATCGGCGCACCCCAGCTCGCGGTCTCGTTGGGCGCCGTCGCGCCCAGCCCGTTGGCGAGCTTCAGGAACAGGGGCCGCTCGGTCGGGACGCCGGAACCGCCGCCGCCCGTCGGGGGCTTCGGGTCCTTCGGGTCGGTCGGCGTGGTGGGGTCGGTCGGCGTGATCACGCCGCCGGAGGTGGACTCCAGTACCCACTCCTGCTGCCAGCCGCGCTTGCACGTCCACACGCCGAGCTGCTTGAAGTCGGAGTCGTGGGCGAGGCAGTCGTCGTCGGAGATCCGGATCTGGTACCTGCCGTTGCCGACGCCGACGAGTTCCCACTTCTGCTTGGAGGAGTTGCTCCAGGGCTGGAGTTCGGCCATGTAGCCGCCGCTCTCGGTGAGTTCCAGTCCGTAGGAGCTGGTGATCCGGTAGCGGCCGCCGCCCAGCGGGGTGAGCTTCCACTTGGATTCGTTGCCGCCCCGGATTCCGGGGACGACGGACGCGCCGGCGGAGCCGCCGACCGGGACGGCGCCGAGCCCGTTGTCGAGCTTCAGGTACACGTCGGCGCCGTTGTTGCCGGGCGTGGTGGGGCCGGTGGTCGGCGGGGTGCCGCCCCAGGCCCAGTTCTGGTTGGGTGCGTCGCGGTTGTCCTCGGAGCCGCAGGCCCAGGCCGCCACGGTACTGCCGTTCGCGGTGCGGCCGCTGAAGTCGTCGATGCAGACGTCCTTGGACCGGTCGTCCAGGTCCGTGAGGTGGCGCAGGCCGCCGCTGGGTGACATGTGCCAGCGCTGGCCCGGGATCTCCAGGCAGTCCCAGACCTGGAGCTTGTTCCCGTTGGCGGCCCTGTTGTCCGCGAGGTCCAGGCACTTGCCGTTGGCGGCCCGGAGCTTGTAGCCGTTGTACGTCCACCTCTGGGCGTCCCCGCCGTTGCACTCCCACATCTGCACGGGGGTGCCGTTCGCGGTGCCGTTGCCGCTGACGTCCAGGCAGGCGTGGTAGCCGGGGGCGCTGGAGTCGGGCGTCAGGCTTCCGGTCCTGGCGCCGTAGCCGGACCGTGCGGGGAAGTGGATGGTGCGCACGTCACCGTCGCACTTGTAGGGCCGCGCGGTGCCCATCCGGCAGGTCCACGGCTCCTTCTTGACGCTGTCGCCGTCGTTGCCGACGAACGCCCAGTTCATGTAGCCGCCGTCGCCCCGGTTGCGGAAGGTCGAATCCCCCTGGAAGACCCAGATCCGGAACTTGTCATAACCGGAGGGTTCCTTTTTGTCCTTGTCCAGGAAATGGTTGAGTTTGTAGGTCGTGTCGAGCAGCACCCCCTTCATGTCGGCCTTGTGCTCGTTCGTGAACCACTCGGTGTCGTAGAGGTCGGTGCCCACGGTCTTGAACACCATGACGTTGAAACCCGGAAACTTCTGGCTCAACTTGGTCGCGGTGTTCTGGGTGAACTCCGCGTTGTCCAGCTTGTTGGCGTTGGCGGCGCTGCGCATGAGCTTGATCGTGTCGAAGGCGGAGGTGATCAGCGAGGTCATGCAGTTGCCGCCGCCCGGAACGGCCGGGGTTCCGCAGGTCTTGTCCACGGGGGCGGCCGGCGCGGCCTCGGCCTGGACGGTCAGGCCGGAGACCACCGCGACGGCGGCGACCCCGCAGGCGACGGTGCGTTTCAGGCGGGACAGGATTTCCACGTCAGGATCGTCTTTCTTCTCGGTTCGGAAGAGTATTTCTTCTCGACAAAGACGGATCGTAGACCTCGGAAATCGCCGTCCCGCGATTCCTTGCGGAATCCATACGGCAGGGTCTAGAGGTCTGCCCTTTCGTGCACCGCCCGGTCCGGGGAATTGAGGTCCAGTCGCAATACCGGTACTCGGGGATTGTTGGACAGTTGGCTGCCTGTCCGGGAGCTTCCTGGATGTCATGTCCCCGGCAGGCCGAGCCGACGACGGGTGAGCGATTCGAACAAGCCCCCGCTACGCAGAGATCCCGCCCGATCACCAGGACCGGACGGGATCTCGTGACCGTTCACGGGCCGGACTCGTGAGCGGTCGTTCGAACCGGGAGGAATCCCCAATCGGGAGCCTCCGGCGGCGAGGGGGACGGGGGCGCCGTGGCGGGCGGTGAGCTCCAGCTTCTCCAGCAGCTCGGAGGGGGACACGGTGATCACGGGGCAGGGTGCGTGGGTGCGGCAGTGGCGGGTGACGGAGCCGTGCAGCAGGTGGTCGAGGCGGCTGTGTCCGCCGGCTCCGACCACGATGAGGTCGTCCGGGCCGGCGGCGGCGACCAGGGCCGGTCCGGCCGGGCCGCGGATGACCAGGGGGTGGTGGACGAGGCCGCCGGGGTAGCCGCCGTAGGCCTGGTCGAAGGTGGTGCCCAGGCGCCTGCGGGCGGCATGCTCCAGTTCGGCGAGGGGCCGCAGGCTGTCGCGGTCCGTCGGCTCCCAGGCCGTCAGCGGGACGAGCGTCGCCGTGCGCCGGGCGGCCTCGTCGACGGCGCGGTACAGGGCGGCGAGGCTGCTCAACGATCCATTGAGTCCGACGATCACCCGCGTGGTGCCGGTCATGGCCGTTCAACTCCTTCCCGGTGTTCCGTTGCCTCCAGTGAAACCCGCCGCGAGGGTGGGGGGGCGGCTGCTGACGGGGCCCTGATGTCCCGCGCGCCCTTCTTGATGCGGCCTTGACGGTGGGCGCCTTGTCGTCAGTCGAGGCCGGGGACGAACTGGATCAGCAGGTCGATCGCCTTGATGCCGAGGAACGGGAGGATCAGGCCGCCGAGCCCGTAGACGCGCAGGTTGCGGCGGAGCAGGTCGGTGGCGTTCGCGGGCTGGTAGCGGACGCCGCGCAGGGCCAGCGGGATCAGGGCGACGATGATCAGGGCGTTGAAGATGATCGCGGAGGCGATGGCCGAGGTGGGGCTGTGCAGGCCCATGATGTTGAGGCGGGCTAGGCCGGGGTAGGAGCCGACGAACATCGCGGGGATGATCGCGAAGAACTTGGCGACGTCGTTGGTGATCGAGAAGGTGGTCAACGCTCCACGAGTGATGAGGAGTTGCTTGCCGACCTGGATGATCTCGATCAGCTTGGTGGGGTTGGAGTCGAGGTCGACCATGTTGCCGGCCTCCTTGGCGGCCGGGGTGCCGGTGTTCATCGCGACGCCGACGTCGGCCTGGGCGAGAGCGGGGGCGTCGTTGGTCCCGTCGCCGGTCATCGCGACCATGTTCCCGGCCGCCTGCTCCTGCCTGAGGTAGGCGAGCTTGTCCTCGGGGGTTGCCTCGGCGAGGTAGTCGTCCACTCCGGCCTCCGCGGCGATCGCACGTGCGGTGAGCGGGTTGTCGCCGGTGACCATCACCGTGCGGATGCCCATCCTGCGCAGTTCGGCGAAGCGGTCGGCGATGCCCTCCTTGACGACGTCCTTGAGCTCGATCACGCCCAGCGCCCGGGCGCCGTGCCGGTCGTGGACGGCGACCAGCAGCGGGGTGCCGCCGTCGGCGGAGATCCGGTCGACGACGCCCCTGGCCTCCATCGGCAGCCGCCCGCCGCTGCGCACCACCCAGTGGGCGACAGCGTTGGCGGCGCCCTTGCGGATCAGGCAGGTGGCGCCGTCGGGCCAGGCGAGGTCGACGCCGCTCATCCGGCTCTGCGCGGTGAACGGGACGGTGGTCTGCTCGCCCAGCTCGCCCTCGGCGCGCGGCGGCGTCCAGTACTGGCGGTCGGTCAGCTCGACGACGGAGCGCCCCTCGGGGGTCCCGTCGGCGAGGGAGGCGAGCCGGGCGGCCTCGGCGAGCTGCTCGACGGTGGCGCCGGGGAGGGGGTGCAGCGCGACGGCCCGGCGGTTGCCGTGGGTGATGGTGCCGGTCTTGTCGAGCAGCAGGACGTCGACGTCGCCGGCGGCCTCGACGGCGCGGCCGGAGAGGGCGACGACGTTGCGCTGCACCAGGCGGTCCATGCCCGCGATGCCGATCGCGGAGAGCAGGGCGCCGATGGTGGTCGGGATGAGCGCGACCATCAGGGCGACCAGCACGACGGTGGTCTGCGGCGATCCGGCGTAGATCGCCATCGGCTGGAGCGAGACCACGGAGAGCAGGAAGACGATGGTCAGCGAGGCGAGCAGGATGTTGAGGGCGATCTCGTTCGGTGTCTTCTGCCGGTTCGCGCCCTCGACCAGGGCGATCATCCGGTCGATGAAGCTCTGGCCGGGCCGGGAGGTGATCCGTACGACGAGGTGGTCGGAGAGGACGCGGGTGCCGCCGGTGACGCTGGTGCGGTCGCCGCCGGACTCGCGGATGACGGGCGCCGACTCGCCGGTGATCGCCGACTCGTCGACGGTCGCGACGCCCTCGATCACCTCGCCGTCGCGGGGGATCACCTCACCGGCGGGGACGAGGACGAGGTCGTGCAGGAGCAGGTGCTCGGCGGGGATGGATTCGTGGCGGTGGTCGTGGCCGCCGACCCGCCAGTGCAGGAGACGCCGGGCGGCGGCGCCGGTCTGCGTCTGCCTCAGCGAGTCGGCCTGCGCCTTGCCGCGGCTCTCGGCGACGGCCTCGGCGAGGTTGGCGAAGAGCACGGTGAGCCAGAGCCAGAAGCTGATCACCCAGGCGAACACGCTCGGGTGGACGACCGCGGTGAGCGTGGTGAGGGCGGAGCCGGTCTCGACGACCAGCATGACGGGGTTCTTCGCCATGGTGCGCGGGTGGAGCTTGCGCACCGCTGCGGGCAGGGCTTCCCGGAGCTGGCGGGCGGTGATCAGCCGGCGGCGTCCGGGCTTCGGCGTGCTGGGGCGGTGGCTCGGGTGCGGGGGCGCAGGGTCGGCTCCGGCGGCCTTCTGGCGGCGGAACCAGTCCGGCTTGGGCGGGGCCGGTTCGGTGGTGGTGGCCGGTGGGGTGAGGGCCGAACGGCGCATCAGTTCTGTGACCTTCCGGAGCCGCCACCGGGGGAGCGGTGACGGCATGTCGGCGATGAGAGGACGAACAGCGACGCCGCACAGCGAAGCACCGGACCTCCACACCCCATGGGTGTCTTGACGCCCGCTTGGCGCGACACGGGACATCCTTGACACGCCTCTGACGCGGGCACCTGACGCCCTGTGGGCCGACCGGGGTCACCGGCTCACGGCCGGGCCCGCCCAGTACACGACCTCGCGCCGGACCGCCCGGAAGCCCGCGGCCTCCGCGAGGGCCCGGCTGGCCTGGTTGGTCTCCGGAGCGGACCACGTCGGGGTCAGGCCGTGGGCGCGGGCGGCGGCGGTGGCCGAGCGGACACAGGTCAGGGCGAGGTCGAGGCGGCGGAAGGCGGGATCGGTCGCCACGGCGATCTCCAGATGCTCCCGGCCGACGAGGTACCCGCAGGCGACCGAGGCCAGATACGGGCCGAGGAACGCGCCCCAGGCGAATCCGCGGTGGCCCCGGCAGCTCCGGGGCGAACCGGACGGTGGGCGGGAGGGCGGCGGCAGGGGCGGTCACGGAGGCGGGCACCCGTCCAGTACCGCGCGCCGGACGGCCCGGTGGCCGGCCCTTGACGGAAGCCTGGCGGTGATCGGCGCGGCGCTGACGGAACCTTGGCGCGACCCGTGCCGCGGCCGCCCGTGGCACGGTGTCAAGACGGCGTTCGGACCATGGTCGGCTGCGTGAGGATCCCGTCAAGCCGGCGCGGACCGGCGGCCCTCGGCGGCGTCTCGTTCGCGTGGCGCTTCTTGCGCTTGAGCAGGTCGTCCAGAGGGATGCGGCCCTCCAACACGCACATGAGGGTCTCCGCCGTCCATCGTGATGAACGCGGTCCGCCGGTCGTACTCCTTCAACGCGTCGGCGGTGAAGCCGTTGACCGCGATGTAGAGGCCCAGTGCGTTCCTGCCCTTGCGCCGTACCTTGGCGTCGAAGATGTCGACGTGCTCCCGCCCCATCGCCTTCTTCCACCACTTCGCTTCGACGATGTAGTCATCCGTGTCGAAGAAGAACGAGCCGTCGATCTGCTCCGTCTCCAGCACGTACGACAACCGCGGGTCCAGGTCGAAAAGGCGGAACAGCTCGTTGAGGAAGGGCTCGAACAGCAGACCGGCCCTCCTGCGGTCCTCCATCCTGCGGAGCTCGGCGAATCGGTCGTCCAGCGCTACCAGCCGAGCCGCAAATCCCTGACGTGCCTGCGCACTTGCTCGATGGCTGGCGAGCTCGGACGCGAGCCGCTCGCGTTCCTCGGTCAGGCCCTGTTGACGCTCGGTCCATGTCTTCAGGGCCGTGACCGCGTCCTGTGCCTTGGGCAGTAGGGTCGCCGCGTCCTCCTCTGCCGCACTGATGAGGTTACCGAGGCCAGCCGACTGGCGGGGCAGGCTGTCACGAGAAGCGCTGGAGCCTGGACGTCAAAGGCATGCCAGGGATCCGTCAAGGGCTCGTCAGGGCCGGTGAGTGGGGCTTGCCGGTCTCCGCCGGGCAGCGTTGGATGGGGGACATGAACCGCTCGACACGCCATCACGACCGTCCGCCGCATACGCGGCCGCAGGTCGTCGCTGTCGCGGTCGCCGCCGTTCGGTAGGTCCGAGCCTCCCCGCTCGGCCGCCGATCGTGCCGCTCAACGCCGTACGCCTCTTCGCCGCCCGTGCGGGGAGGCGTACGCGCGTCTCACCGTTCCACCTCTCTCCGCACCGCCGGCCCCCGCCGAGGGCATGCTCTGCCATGTCCTCGGGGGCCGGCGGTGCCCGCCACCCTTGGATGGGTCATGTCCGACGCTGTTCTGTCCGCCACCGTGCTCGCCGCCCGCACCGCCCTGGTCACCGGCGCCTCCTCCGGCATCGGCTGGGAGAGTGCCCGCCTGCTGGCCGGGCTCGGTGCCACCGTGCTGGTGCACGCCCGCACCACCGCCGAGGCCGAGGACGCCGTCGAGCGGCTGGTCGCCGCCGGCGCGCGCCGCGACCGACTCGTCGGGCTCGCCGCCGACTTCCGCCGGCTCTCGGAGGTTGCCGTGCTGGCCGGCACGGTGGTGAAGCACTACCCGGCACTGGACCTGCTGGTGAACAACGCCGCCGTGATGGCACCCGAGCGCTGCACCCTCACCGATGACGGCAACGAGGTCTCGCTCCAGGTCAACTTCCTCGCCGCGCACCTGCTCACCAAGCTGCTGCGGGCCCCGCTCGCGGCGGCCGGCGGTGCCCGGATCGTCAACGTCTCCTCCTCGCTGCACCGCACCGCCTCGATGAACTGGTCCGACCCGCACCGGGTGAAGCGGTACTCGCGGGTCGCCGCGTACGCGCAGTCGCAGCTCGCGCTCACCATGGCGACCGCCGACATGGCCCCGGCGGGCTCGGGCGTCACCGCCGTCAGCCTCAACCCGGGCCTGTGCGACACCGCGCTGCTCCCGCTGTACGGCCGGGCGGGCGCGCCGGCGGCGGAGGGCGCGGCGGCCGTCGTGCGGCTCTGCCTGCCGGAGGTTCCGCTGCTCAACGGCGAGTACTACGAAGGCGGCGAACTCGCCCCGACGGCCGTGGTCGCCCAGGAGGAGCGCTCGCAGAAGCGCCTCGCCAAGCTCGCCGACCAACTCGTCGGCCAGGTCGCCTGAACCCCGTCCGCCGGAGGAGGAGCGACATGTCCAAGCGTGCCCGTAAGAAGAAGGCCCGGCGGAAGAAGAAGGCCAACCACGGCCGCAAGCCGGGCGGCCGGTAGCCCGGCAACCCCATGACCCACCCGGTACCGCGTGCCACCGGCACCGGGTGACCCTGGCGGCCCCCGGGGGCTCCCGTCCGATGTGCCGGACGGGCAGTCCCCCCGGGGGCCGCCGCATTCCAGGGGCCGTCAAGATGCCGTCAAGACTTCATCGGCCGCCCCGGCGAAGAAGTCACCCAAGCCCGCAACGACTGGGAAACCGGCACCCGCCTCGGCGAGGTCCACGGCTACGACGGCCCCCGCCTCCACGCCCCCGAACTCCCGGCCCTACCCCTCAAGGCCCGCGGTCGGGTGCGCTGACCTGGGGAGATGCTGGAATGGTGCGCGCAGACAGGGCTGCGACAGCATCCGGTGTGCCAGTCCTGTCGCCGCGGGCGGATGGATGTGGACGGCGGTCTTCGAATCTCATTTCCTACTGGTTGAGCTCGTAGAGGTTGAGGCCGCCGACGATGTCCCCTCCGTCCACCCAGAAGGCGCCCCAGTTGCCGTACCTGTCGTACGCGTAGATCTCCGGGGCGAACCACTCCCTCCACGTGTCCAGCGGCCCGTTCGGAAGGTGCCATCCGTTGCCGCCGGTGGTGGAGTGCACCCAGGTGAAGCACAGGTACTGATCGGGGTTGTCCCGGTTGTAGATCTTCGCGTAGTCCCACCACTTGTTGCCGTCGGGGAAGTTGACGACCTGCGCTTCGCTGCGCCCGTCGTTGTCGAAGTAGTAGGCGGAACCGTGCGGCTCGTGGTACCAGACGTAGCCGCCGTAGAAGTTCTTGTGGTGGTTGTCGGGGGTGATGTTGCAGGCGAAGAACCCGTCGTAGCCGGACCCGCTGAAGTAGTTGCTCACCGAGAACGTGACGAAGTAGTTGTCCGGGGATCGCAAGGAAAGGTAGTAGTTCCAGGCGTTCGTCGTCACGTACTTCGTGTCGTCGCCGTATTTGGTCGACGTTCGCGAGTAGTCCCAGGTGACGTCCGCCAGCGTGTACGTCACGGCCTTCCGCGGATTGAGCCTGACCTTCGCCTGGTGCGTTCCATTCAAGGAGCTCTTGATGATGTGGTCGCTGTCGGTCTTGACCTGGACGCCGATCGACTTCGGGCTCACTCCGGGGGCGCAGTACACGTAGAACGTGACCAGCTGGGTTCCGTCGTCGTCGAACGAGGCTTCGGCGCGCTCACCGGACAGGCCGGGGGAGGCGGTGAAGGCGTTGGTGGTGTCCGTGTAGCACCAGTCCGATGTGCCGTTCCAGTTGAGTGTCGACTCGGTGACGTAGTCGATCAGCCACAGGCGGTCGAGCAGGTGGGCGGAGTCGACCTCGACGGGATCCCCGTCGCCGTCGGTCGGCGCGATACTGATGATCACGCCGATCCTGTTCCGCCCGTTCGCGTAGATGTCGCACGTCTCGTCTCCGCTCACGAGGATGATCGAGAGCTTCGACACGCTGGTCCATGTCGACATGCGTGGTCTCCTTCGTTCGTCCGAGATGGTGCGGCGGCGGTGCGGCAGGGTCTCAGAGCGCCGTGTGGAATTCGGCGAAACGTGGCGAGTACGAGTAGCCGGCGTCCAGGCCGAGGAACTCCCGGACGGCGTCGTCGTTGCGGCTGCAGCAGAAGCCCACGATGATTTCGTGACTGGAGTCGCCCCGCAGGATCTCCCCGATCCGGTCGAACGACAGGCGGGGCGTGTTGTGCACGTACACGTTCGGCGACCAGAGGCTCTCCTGCCCCGTGGCGGCGTGCGGCCTGCCGCCGACGTCCTGGTGGTAGAACTCCGCTTTCACTTCCGCGCCGGTGCGCTCCCCGAGCTCGGCGCCGTGTGTTCCGCTGAGAATGTCGACCTTTTTGCCGCGCGCCGCCGCGTTCAGGGCAGCCCTCCTGACCATGACTCCGTCGACCTCGCCTTCGCTGACCCAGACCCTCGCACCGTTGCGGTTCTCGATGACGAACATGTCCCAGGGGGTCTTGTCCGGTAGGACGACCGGCAGGCCGTGGAGCTCGGGATCGGTCTTCGCGAGCTTCAGACCGAGCGTGGCCTTCCTCTTCGCCGGCCCTCCGAATCCGCGTGCGGCCTCCTCGGCGAAGCCCGGGGCGCGCTCGGCCCCGAGGCGGGCCAGGCGCGCGCCGCCTTCGGCCAGCCCGGCCGCCCCGGTGCCGAGCGAGACCCAGCCGAGGACGGCCGAGGCCTTGGGGGAGGCGGTTTCGAGGGCACCGCCCGCGATGGCGGTGACGTCGGAGGCGACGCCGAGCGTGCCGACGACCAGGGTGGTGGCGGAGGCGGCGCTGATCGCGGCCATCACCCCGCCGGCGGCGACGATGGCCATGCCGCCGGTGACGGCGGCCAGGGCGAGGCCCGCGATGCCCAGGCCGATGCCGAGCCAGGCCTGCCAGCTCAGGTGGCCCGACGGGTCGACCCGGTTGACGGGGTCGCCCGCACAGTACGCGTAGGGGTTGACGCCGCCCGCACCGAAGGGGCTCAGGGCGTCGGGGGTGGTGAACCGCAGGAGGACGGGATCGTAGGCGCGGGCCCCGTTGCCGAGGTGGTACCAGCCGGTCATCGGGTCGCTCCGCTGGCCGGTGAAGCCCAGCAGGCTGTCGGCGCCGCCCACCGGCCGTTCGCCGTAAGGGGTGCGGGCGTACGGTTCCTGGCCCTCGGCGCCGGCCGCCAGGTGGACGGTACCGGCGCCGTCCGTCGTGAGCAGCCGGGTGCGCCCGTCGCGGGACTGGGCCACGTAGGCGCCGTTGCCGAGTTGCAGGAGGCGGGCGGGCCGGCCGTCCTCGGTGACGGCGGCGAGGGATTCGCCTCGGTAGTGGAGGACGGTGGTGCGGCCGTCGGTCCGCTGGGTGAGCAGCCGGTTGAGCGGGTCGTAGCCGTACTCGTTCGCCGGGCCCGTCGAGCGCAGGCGGCCGAGCGGGTCGTAGGCGAGCGTGCGCCCGGCCCGGTCCGTGATCAGGCGCCCGGCCGCGTCGTAGGCCAGGGTGATCCGGGGCGGGTGGGTGCCGCCGGTGTGGGTGATGCCGGTGAGCTGGCACGGGTCGGACGGGTTCTCGTACAGGTAGGTCGCGGTGTCGGAGCCGTCGGCGTACTGCGACCGGCACCGGGTGACGTTGCCGAAGGCGTCGTGGTCGAAGGTCTGCGCGGTGATCCCGTTGCCCTGGGCGTCGGTCGGAGGCGTCGATCCGGCGCAGGTGTAGGCGGTGAGCCGGTTGCGGCCGTCGTAGCCGAAGGTCTCGTCGCGCAGCAGCGTCGTGCCGGAGGTGGACGTCCTGCGGGCGAGGAGGCCGTTGTCCAGCCACTGCTGGGTGAGCGACCAGGTGCGGCCCCGGCTGTCCCGGGTCGAGCGCGTCACCTCGCGGCCGAAGTCGTCCAGCGTGAGCGTGGTGGTCAGGGTGTACCCGGACTGCGGGTCGCTGACGGTCCACGAGGTCGGGCGGCCGTCGGAGCCGTAGCCCAGCGACACGCCCATCGCCGGGTCGGTGATGGCGGTGATCCGGCCGAAGGTGTCCCGCAGGGTCTGCCGGGCGGTGCCGTCCACTCCGGTGTAGCCGGTTTCCAGGCCGCCGGGCGTGAAGGTCCATCGCGCGGTGACGCCGGGACCGCCTGATCGGGTGGTGGTCTCGGTGCGGGGCAGGCCGGCGGGGGTGTAGTCGCGCGTCACCGTGACGTCGGCCTCCTGCGCGCTCGTCAGGAAGCCGGAGACGGGGTCGTGCCCGAGGCTCTGGGTGAGGGAGTCGGCCTGGACCCGGGAGACGGCGTTGCCGAGTTGGGGGACGAAGGCGTAGGTGATCTGCCGCTGGTCGGGGGTGGTGACCTGG
The DNA here is from genome assembly GCF_036290945.1 of Streptomyces sp. BE303. Classification (NCBI taxonomy): domain Bacteria; kingdom Bacillati; phylum Actinomycetota; class Actinomycetes; order Kitasatosporales; family Streptomycetaceae; genus Streptomyces; species Streptomyces sp. BE303. Next base: position 25,137 of record NZ_JAQYWZ010000959.1, on the reverse strand, counting down.
GTGGGGAGGGGGTCGCTGTCGTGGGCGTACCGGTAGGACCAGGTGCGTCCGCCGGAGCTGGTGCCGGTCAGTCGTCCCAGGCCGTCGAAGGCCTGTGCGCCGTAGGGGATTCCGGCCACGGTGAGTGTCGTGGCGAGGCCGCCGGAGGAGAACGGTGCGTAGGCGCGCGTGACGGCCGTGCCGTCGGGCAGGGTGGTGCGGGTGAGCCGGCCGCGCATGTCGTAGTCGTACTGCGTGGTGTTCCCCAGCTCGTCGGTCTCGCGGCGCAGCCGGCCCCGGCCGTCGTGCTCCAGTGTGCGCCGGCCGGAGGGGGCGCCCTTGAGGTCGAACCGCTCCGTCGCCACCGGCTCGCCCCGCGTGTTGAAGGTGGTCACCCCCGTTCCGGACACCGGGCTTCCGCCGCCCAGTTGCTGGACCGTGGCCGTCAGCGAGACCGGGTCGATCCGGGTGAGCCGGCCGGTGCCGTCGTCGCAGGCGATTGCCGACAGCCGGCCCCAGTCGTCGTAGGACAGGGTCCGGGTCAGCTCGGCTGCTCTGCCGCCGCCGTCGGGCAGGTGGTCTGTCACCGACTCCGATGCCGTGCGGCCCAGTTCGTCGTAGCTCACGCGCTGGACGACCTGCCAGGTGCCGTCGCCGCCGGTGTGCCGGCGCTCGCCGACGACCGGCCGCCCCGCGCCGTCGAAGCTGACGCGCCGCTGGTTGCCCAGCGGGTCCGTGGATGTCGTGACGAACGGGGCGGAGGTCCCCACCTCGTAGGTGTGGGTCTCGGTCGCCTCGTACGGGGTGCCCGGGTGGGTGGTGCGGGTCAGCATGCGGCCCAGGCCGTCGTAGCTCGTGGTCACGGTGTTGCCCTGCGGATCGGTGGCCGACCACAGGCGCCCGGTGAAACGCGATCGTCGCTGCGAGCGCATCGTCGTCAACCGGTCGTGGGTGGTCAGACGGTGCGTCTGGACCAGCGCCTCACCGTCCGTCCGGAAGGTGAAGGCGTGGGACGCGGTGTAGGAGTCGCCGCCCTCGCCGTCCGGGAACTCGACCTCGGCCAGCGCGGTGATGCGGCCGAACTCCGCGCCCGAGGTGCCGTAGGCGAGGTCCTCCCTCCGCAGGAGCCGGCCGTCGGCGTACTGCCGTTCCGAGGACTTCACCACCGCGGTGGGCACCCGCGCGTCCGGTGTCGCGTACGAGGTGTAGGAGTAGGACGTCCTGACGGCGGGTGCGTCGAACCCGGTGCCCGGCGGCGTGTGCGTGACGGCCCTGAGCCACCGGGTGAATCCGTGGGGATCGGGCGGGCAGTCCGATCCGCTGCCGCCCGTGGGGTAGAACTCCCAGTCGGTCCGGGTCCCGTCGGGATCGGTGCGGCTGCGCGGGTTGCCGGCGTCGTCGAAGTCGGTCTGTGTGACCTCGTCGCGTGATCGGCCGTCCGGGTCGGTCCAGGTGACGGTGCGGGTCTTCGGGAGCTGGAAGCGGTCGTCCTGCTGCTCGAACCGCCGGCCGACGACCGCGTGGTAGTCGGTGCGAACCTGCCGGGAACAGCCGTTGCGGCTTGTCGTCTCGTCCGTCTGCAGGTGGTAGGTGTTGAAGGTGCGGGTGGTCCTCGCGGTGCGGCCCCCGGTGGTGACCGACTCGGTGGAACCGTAGGTGTAGCCGGTCAGGACCCCGTAGAGACTGTCGAGGTCGGAATTCCAGGCAGCACCGGAGCGGCCGCCGAGGAAGTTGTTGTCGGTGTAGCTGTAGTCCACCTCGGTCTGCGGCTGGTCGCCGCCCGGTCTGCGGACGTACCGCGTGACGTAGGGCAGGGCCGGCAGTCCGGCGGAGTCCGGGAACCGGTGACCCGTCCCGCCCTGGGAGTAGGAGACGGTCTCGGACATTCCGCCGGGCATGCCGACCCGGGTGATCCAGGAACCCCACGCCCCCTGCCGTCCCACCGGTTCGGAGCTGAAGCTCCATACCAGCGGCGCGTCCGCGCCGAGCCCGAAGTGGTGCACGCTCGACAACAGGCCGTCCTGGAAGCGCAGTTCCACGCGGTACCCCTCGGAGTGCCCCGGCAGCACCGTCAGGGTGGCCTTGGCGCTCCCGGTGTAGTCCACGGTCAGCAGGGTGTCGTTCTCGTCGTTCACCGCCTTGAGGCGCGGCACCGAGCCGTGGCCGAAGTCCCAGGTCAGGCCGAGGGCGTGCCCGGCGGGCGTCAGCAGCGTGGTGGGCACCTTGAGGCCGAACGCGTTTCGCGGCCCGGTGAGGATCTCCACGTCGCCGGACTTGTGCACCAGGCGGTACGCGTCCCGGTCCTTGGTGACGCGCACCGTGTCCAGCTTCTTCTGCCTCAGGACGACCGTGCTGTCGGTCTCCTGGACCTTGTACTGCTCTCCGGAGGCCAGGACCAGCAGCCGGTTGTCCCGGTCGTAGGCGGTCAACCCCAGCGAGACGCCCCGCCCCAGGCCCGCATCGGTGCCGTTGAGCGGTGAGTAGCCCAGTACCAGCGGCAGCGACGGCCCGAGATTGCGGTTGCCGACCAGATTCCCCAACGAGATCCGCACGTTGAACAGTCCGGTCCGCGGATCCACACCCCCCGCGACCGCACTCCCGAAGTTTCCGGCCTGTGAGTAGAACGACGGCGGTGAACTCATGAAGAACACTTCCGGCAGAGGCGGACAGGGCGGACAGGGCGGAACGGGCAGACAGGGCCCTGGCGCCGGCCCCCTCAACCTCTCACCAGACTGACGGCTCCGATGCTCGCGTGTGGTGCGGACACGCAGAATGGCTGATTCCCTTACAGGACAACAGACTTGAGGGGACCAAGGGGCCATCGGGGCCCGCGGGCAGGGCGGCGGTCCTGCCGGACCGGACCCGTACCCGTACCCGTACCCGGACCCGGACCCGGGTCAGGTCTGCGAGGCTGCCTCCGGGCCCGGTCCGGGCGTGAACCGTACTCGCGTGACGGCGTCGTGGAGGGCCTGTGGGTCGTCCGCGTGCAGCCTGATCACCGTCACGAGGCGGGGTGCGCCGAGGAAGGTCGGTGCGTCGACCGGTTCGGTGAGTTCGAGTGTGACGGAGGTCTGTGAGGCGATGGGGAGGTTGAGTTCGCCGTCCTTCTTCTCGTGGGTGAAGCGGGTGTCGCGGCGGACGGAGGCGATCCGGTCGAGGGGGAGGCGGATGTCGACGCCGGCCGCCTGCCGGATCCGCAGGGTGCGGCCGGCGAGGACGTGCGGCCGGGTGCGGGAGGCGGCGTGCAGCCCGAGGACGAACAACACGGTGTAGACGTCGACCACCAGGAGGACGGCGTGGAGGACGGGTAGGCCGGCGAGGAGGAGGGACAGGGCGCCGGTCTCGACCACACAGGCGAAGGTGAGGGCGTACATGGTCGTGGCCTGGTCCCGGCCGTGGGTGAAGACCGCGTCGGCTCCGTCGGTGCCGTGCGGCCGGCGGGTGACCCACCGGACCAGGCTCTCCATGACACGTCGCTCGTGTGCGAGGACGCGCAGCACGGGTACCGGAACGATCCGTGGGCGCTTCGGTGGCGCGGTGCCGGCGGGCTGCGGCCGGGGCGCCGGGGGCGTGGAGGTCATGCGGACTCTCCCTGTCGTCGCTTGAGGAGTCCGAGCGCGCGGCGCACGGCCGCGGCCTGGGCCGGGGCCAGGTCCTCGTAGAGGGCCCCGGCCGGGCCCCACGCGCCTGCGCCGGGAACGTGCGCCGCCAGACTGTCGGGCAGAAGAGCCGCCAACGCTTCGGCCGCCCGTGCCACCTGCGGACTGTCCGGCGCCTGACCGACGAGGTCGTCCAGCAGGCCGTAGACCTGTCCCGCGTGCTCGGACATCTCCTGCAGCGCCGCCATCAGCGACACCCGCCGTTCCTCCGGGGTCGCGGCGTCGAGGAACGCCAGGTGCTCGCGGTCCTTCACGGCCGCGGGCGAGTCATCGGCGCCGCCGAGCGAGGCCAGCAGACCGGCGATCTCCGGCGAGACCGGTCCCCCGGGGAGCAGGGACCCCTCCTGCGCCTGAACCAGCAGCGCGGCCAGCCGCGACCGTCGCTCCCGCAGGAGGGCCTCCTGCCGTGCCAGGTCGGCGTCCAGCTCCTCCAGGACCTCTCTCAGGTCATGGCCTTCGGCGTCCGCCAGGACGTCCCTGACCTCGTCGAGTCCGACTCCGAGCTCGGTCAGCCGACGGATCCGGGCGAGCAGGACGGCGTCCCGTATGCCGTACTCGCGGTACCCGTTGCTGCGTCTCAGGGGTTCGGGCAGCAGCCCCAGATGGTGGTAGTGCCGTACGGCCCGCGGGGTGACCCCGACCAGCGCCGCGACTTCGCCGATTCTCATGAACCCAGTGAAAACCATGACGTTGCGGCAAGGTCAAGGACAGGCGCGCCTGCCCCCGACCCGGCCGCGTCGGTCCGTCGGCGAACTCTTCCGTTCGTCCCGACGATTCCGGCCTTTGGTTCGACGAGCCGCTCAGGAGAAGGACCGGCCCGGAGAATCACATGATCGACCGGACGGATCCTCAGGCCCTCTCGTGCCGCCTCAGCCATTCCGAGATCGCCCGGTTCGTCTCTACCGGCTTCTCCTGCTGGATCCAGTGGCCGCAGTCCAGGCTGACCACGTCCACCTGGGGCACGAACTCGGCCAGGTTCTCGGACCTGCGCACCGCGTCCCGGTCGCCGTAGATCATGAGTGTGGGCTGCCGGACGATCGGGTCCACGTCCGCCAGCAAGCGCCAGTTGCGGTCGAGGTTCCGGTACCAGTTCACACTGCCCGTGAACCCCGCCGATTCGAAGGCGGAGACGAAAACAGCCAGTTCGCCGTCGCTCATCACGGGCTCACCGAGCGGCTTCTCCGCCCTGGCGAGATCGATCAGTGCCATACCCGGCCGAGGCTCCCTGGGGGGCTCGTTCTTCCGGTAGATATTGCGAAGGAACTGGAAGGTGTTCTCTTCGAACACGGCGTCCGCGACGCCCGGCTGCCGATTGAAGTGGACGAAATAGAAGTCGCCGCCGAGTACCTCCTCCATGGACTCGATCCAGGGCCTTTCTCCGCGCTCCTGGTAGGGCAGGCTCAGGTTGATCACCTTGTTCACACGGTCCGGATGCAGCAGGGCCAGTCCCCAGACGACCATGGCACCCCAGTCATGACCGACAAAGGTGGCGTCCTCGTACCCGTAGTGATCGAGAAGTCCGACGAGATCACCCGACAGGTGCGCAAGGTCGTAGTCCGTGACGTCGGCCGGGCGGGACGAATTGCCGTAACCCCGCTGGTTCGGGACGATGACGTGGTATCCCTCTGCGACGAGGGCGGGCACCTGGTGGCGCCAGGAAAAGGCGTGCTCCGGCCAGCCGTGGCAGAGCACGATGGGCTTTCCGGCATTCTGTCGACCTGCTTCGAAAACTTCGAGCTCCACGTCGTTGACCGGAACAACGGTGGGCTCGGGGAAATCGGATGGATTGAACACTGAATTTCTTCCTCATCTTTTCGGGATTCGGGACGATCAGGCGGCGAAGGGTCCCGACGACGGCGTCGGCGCAGCCCCGGCAGGCCGGGGGCCGACACGGTCGCGGGTGCTGCGACTCGCCCCTGAGGCCATGTCGCCATCCTGCCGACGAACCCGGTCACCCCATGACCGGTTTTGTGTGGAAGTGTTGCCGGCGTGCGAACCGACCGGCTGGTGGCCGTCCTCCTCCTGTTGCAACGGCGCGAGCAGGTGACAGCGGCGGAGGTCGCCCGAGAGCTGGAGGTGTCCGAGCGCACCGCCCGCCGCGACCTCGACGCCCTGGCCACGGCCGGGGTGCCCGTGTACTCCGTGCAGGGCCGGGGCGGCGGCTGGCGCCTCGTGGGCGGCGCCCGCACCGACCTGTCCGGGTTGACCGCGGGTGAGGCCCGTGCGCTGTTCCTGGTCGCAGGCCAGGCCTCGGCCGCGACGCCGGCCGTGAGAGCGGCTCTGCGCAAGCTCGTCCACGCCCTGCCGGAGCCCTTCCGGGTGCAGGCCGAGGCCGCGGCGTCGTCGCTGGTCATGGACCCGCAACGATGGGGGTCGAGCCCGGTCGAGCACCGGCCGGCCCGCTTCCTCGACGAGCTCCAGGACGCGGTGATCCGAGGCGTCCAGGTGCGGCTCGGGTACGTCGACGGCAAGGGCGCCGAATCCGCGAGGACCGTCCACCCGCTGGGCATCGTGGCCAAAGGTCCGTCGTGGTACCTCGTCGCCGACACCGGGGCCGGCCGGCGGACCTTCCGGATCGACCGCGTGTCCTCCGTCGACCCGACCGGCGATCCCGCGCGGCGACCCGCGGACTTCGACCTCGCCGCGAGCTGGCGCGAGATCGCCGACGAGGTCGACCGCAGGCGGACGCCCCTGGAGATCCAGGCGGTGTGCGCGCCCGACGGGATGGGCCTGCTCCGAATGATGCTCGGCCCTCGGCTCGTCGTGGGAGGTTCCACGACCGACGGCCGCGTCGAGGTCGTGATCCGCGGCTACAACGAGTACGCGCTCGCCGGCGAGCTCGCCGGACTGGTCGAATGGCTCGACGTGACCGGCCCTCCGGGTGTGCGGGACCGCCTGGCCTCGATCGGCAGCGCGCTCGTCGAGCGGTACGGCTGAGACCCTGATGCGGCGCCGGCCGGCGGGCGGTACCAACTCGTACGGCTCGGACAGAATCCCGGCCTACCCGCCCCGACCTTCTGCGGCAGGCTTCAGGTGCCCATGATCCTCGCGAAAGTCGCCGGATCGGCGTCGAAGCCGTAGACCCCGGGCCGGAATCCCCAGACCCCTGAGCTGTCCCGGACGAACTCCGCGACCCTCGCCGCCGTGGCCTCACCGGTGCCGGAGAAGTCCACGACCGCGAACTCGTCGCGCCCGTTCCGGATCTTCAGCACGGGGTTCGCTATGTCCCCGAACGTCAGCCGGCCGGCGTTCTGCTGGATGGCGACGCCCACGACAACCCGGCGGTAGCGGTCCGCCAGACGGTCGAGCTCCAGGACCAGGCGCTCGTCGACGCCGAGGCCCTTGCCGTCGCGGCTGTCCCTGGTGAGTGTGATGGTGCCGTCGGGAGCGCGGCTGTCGAAGTGGACCAGGTAGGAGGGGGCGACGGACGGGGCGTCGGCGGTGTACGTCGCGGCGACGAGGTCCAGATCGTGACGTGCCGAGCCGGCTGGGCTCGGATCCCACAACAGGCCTACTTCGATCCGCTCCAGACCCTTGTTGAGACTGCTCACCGGACTCTCCCTTCGTCGTCACACCGACCCACGGCGCCATGGAGTACCCACCCGATGGTGGGCAACGACAGTGTACTGACATGTGATTGACAGGAAGTGAGCTTCGCACGGGCGAACCTCGGGCCCGGCTGACCGTCCGACCCGCGCGGACCCGGCCCAGGGGCAGGGCCTCCGCGTGGTCGGGCGGCGAGGCGGAGGCCGAGGAGCCGGGCGGCGCGGCCGACGGAGCCGGGCACGAGGTGGCGGTAGATCTCGAAGGCAGCTCCGGCCCGGACCACCGCGGTGCCGGTCGCCGCCCACGGGCCGAATCCGACCGCGGGTCCGGCGTTGCGGTCGCGGGCGGCGCGCAGCCACTCCACGGATCCCGCGGCGGCCCGGCGGCCCGGCGGCCCGACGCCCGACGGCCCGGGGGAGCAGGGAGCGCCCGGCGGATCACCCGCCGCGGCGACGGCCCGCAGGTGCGGTCTGCCGTTCCGGATGCGGCGGGCCGAGTTTGGCGGTGCCATGGAGAGACGCTGTCGGGCGCCTGATCCTTCCGCCGTGAAAAGAGGCCAGCTCCCGTGACCGAGGATCCCGCCGCCGGCGAACACGCCCGTCCTGCCCGGTCGGGCGCCGGCTCACGCATGCTGGCACCACTCGCGCTGGCGCAGTTCATCTGCAGCTTCGCGGGCTCCAACATGAACGTGATGATCAACGACATCAGCCACGACCTGGACACCACCGTGCAGGGTGTGCAGGTCGCGATCACGGTGTTCCTGCTCGTCATGGCCGCGTTGATGATCCCGGGTGGCAAGGCGACCGACCGGTTCGGCCGCAAGCGCTGCTTCCTCGCGGGCCTCACGGTCTACGGCGTCGGCGCGCTCCTCAGTGCGGTAGCCCCCGGACTCGGCGTGCTGATCCTCGGCAACTCGCTCCTCGAAGGCGTCGGCACCGCCCTGCTCATTCCCCCCGTCTACATCCTCACCACGCTGCTGTACCCCGACCTGACCTCCCGCGCCCGTGCGTTCGGGGTCATCATGGCGGCCGGCGGCGTCGGTGCGGCCGCGGGCCCGCTGATCGGCGGCCTGATCACCTCCGCGATCAGCTGGCGCGCCGCGTTCGTCTTCCAGGCCCTGGTGGTCGCGGTGATCATCGCACTGAGCCGAAACATCGCCGACCCGCTCCCCGCCGACCCCGATCGCCACTTCGACGTGCGCGGCGCCGTCCTGTCCGCGGGCGGGCTGGTCCTGATCGTCACGGGCATCCTCGCCGCCGACGACAACCTGTGGCTGACTCTCGGCCTGATCACCGCCGGCGCCCTCGTCCTGGGCTGGTTCCTGCACTGGATCCGCGGCGAGGAGCGCGCCGGGGTGGAACCACTGCTGTCCACCAGCCTCTTCCGCAACCGCACAGCCAACCTCGGCCTGGTGACCCAGAACGCCCAGTGGCTGCTCCTCATGGGCACCTCGTTCACCGTCGCCACCTACCTGCAGGTCGTCCGCGGCTACGACGCCATCGAGACCGGCGTCATCTTCACCGCCGCCACCCTCGGCGTGCTCGCCTCCTCCCTCGCCGCGGAACGCCTCGCCAGGCGCTTCCCCCAACGGACCCTGATCATCAGCGGGTTCGCCCTCGCCGTGTTCGGCATCGCCCTCCTGCTGGCCCTGGTCGCCGGCCGACCCGGCGCCTGGGCGTTCGCCCCCGGGCTGCTGCTGATCGGCCTCGGCCTCGGCGTCATGCTCACCCCCTCCGTGAACATGGTCCAGTCCGCCTTCCCCGAGGACCAGCAGGGCGAGATCTCCGGCCTGTCCCGGAGCATCTCCAACCTCGGCTCCTCCTTCGGTACCGCCGTCGCAGGCACCATCCTCGTCGCCAACCTCACCCAGAACGCCTACGCCGCCGCCATGGCCGCGCTCGCCCTCGCCGCCCTCATCGGCCTTGCCGCAGCCGTCCGGCTCCCCCGCACCGCTCCCACCGCACCGACCCGGGCCGGGACCCGGCCCCGACCGTGACTCCGGCGGGGTACCACCCACCTGCTGGTCGAACCAGTCGTAGGTGTCGGCTGTGAGCTGCTCGTAGGAGGTGCCGCCCGGGACCTTCCAGGACACCAGGTTGCCGGTGTTGATGTCTCCGGAGGTGCCGCCCGCGGTACTGGTGTTGGTCGGGTTGAACTGCCAGTACAGGCGGGCCGACAGGACCTCCGCCCCGGCCGGGATCACCAGCTGCGCGGAGGACGCGTTGTCACCGGGCGCGTTCGGGTCGGTCTTCACGAACTTGGTACGGCCGTTGTTGGTGCCCTCGGTGTCGTTGCAGACCGAGCCGTCGCTGTCGTCGCAGGTCAGAACCAAGTTGGAGGCCATCGCCAGGTTGCCGTGCGCCAGCAGGTCGACCACCGGGTCGGGGCCGATCGGGCGCTGCGTCCCGGCCCCCCGGGGCTTCGGCCCGGCCGCTTCGGGCACCGGCTTCGAGTCCGCCCGGACGGCTCCGGCCCTCGGGGTCCCCGCGGAGGCGGCCTGGGAGGTGACGGCCAGCTAGGCGGCGCCCGTACCGAGCGCCACCGCCAGCAACGCGGACAGGACGTGCGGCGGACGCAGCCGCCGTTGTCGGACAGGTGACACAGGAACCTCGCTGTCGGGAGGCGACACGAACAGCAGGACCTCGGACCTTCGCTGACCGGCTCCGATGCCCGGCGGAGGGGACCTTCACCCGCCCGGGCCAACACCAGTAGCCGGGATCGCCCTCACGAGGGGGCCGATCGGCGGCGGCCGGTGTGTGCCGGGCCGTGCGGCGCACCGGCCGCCACCGTCCCCGGTCCGGGCGGCGAGGGCAGGGGGCGCTGCCCTCGCCGCCGGACGGTCAGGACGCGTCGACCAGCAGGCGGCCTTCCGCCCGGTCGACCGTGGCGGTGCGGCCGGCGTAGGCGGACTCGACCCGGGACCGCTCGGCTGCGTTGGGGACGGCGTTCTTGCAGGTGGTGCCGGCGCTGGAGCCCGACATCAACTGGGAGCACGGTCCGGGCTTGGTGTCGGGCAGGCCGAGGTTGTGGCCGATCTCGTGGGCGGCGATGCGGGTCTTGTCGTGGCCCTCCGTGACGGCCTGGTTCCCGAGTTCCACCCGGGCCTGGCCGCCCGGACGGACCGGGCCCAGCGTGGCCTGCGGCCAGCCGGTGGTGGCGACGATCTGGATCTCGGCGCGGGTGCCGGGCCGGGCCGCCACCAGCTTGACGTTCTTGGTGTTCGCGTTCCAGGAGGCGACGCCGGCCGAGACGGCGGCTTCCCAGCCGGCGGCCCGGGTGGCGTCGTAGTAGAGGGTGGTCACGGCGGCGGTGCCGGTCCGTGCGGCGTCGGGTGTGGACACGGCCTGCGCCGCAGGCGCCATGATCACGGTGATGGCCGCGGCGGTGCCGATGGCTGTGAACCACTTCGAGTGGGACATGACGGTCCTTACGTGGGGTCGGTCTCCCCGGGACGAAGGGGAGGGGGTGGCGCGGGCGGTGGGCATCGCCACCTCCGCGAAGGGGCGGGCGCCCCTGATTTGGCGGTGAACTGTCAAGTAAATCGACGGCCGGCCCGCGGGTGTTACGCCCGTTCCCGGCAACGGCGCCCGGTCGCGGTTGCCGCAGACGGACTCGAAGCCCGGGGGTGGTGGGCGAGCCGCTCTCCCGCCGGGGCGTCAGTCCGGCTTGATGCACCGGGCATCGAAGGCGTCCCGGACGAGGGCCAGCAGCAGCGACCGGGCGCCGATGAGGGGTGACTCGCGGTGCAGGGCCAGCACGTGTCTTCCGAGGAGCGGGTCGCCCGCGAGTCTTCGCATGACCACGCCCTCCCGGGCTCTGGCCGATCCCTGCAGCAGGGTGAGGCCGACGCCCTGGGTGACCAGGTCGCACAGGACGCCCACCTGTCCGATGCGGAGCGGTGAGACGCGCGGCGCGAATCCAGCGGCTCCGCAGGCCGCGACGAGCGCCCCGTAGTCGTCGCAGCCGGGATCGTGGGGCGGGAGGAGCCAGGTTTCGCCGACGAGGCCCGCGAGGTCGACCCGCTCCTGTCGGGCGAGGGGGTGCCCGGCAGGGAGGACGACCACCACGGGTTCGAGTCCGATGACGTCGACGACGACCCCGTCGGGCGGTGCCGTGCCGAAGCCGTCCAGGTCGACCAGGCACCCTGCGGCGATGGACCGGTCCGCGACCCGGCTCATGGCCTCCCCCGTGGTCGCGCACTGCACGAAGCTCACGGGGTTGCTCAGGGAGGCCGGCAGGTGGATCGCCAGATGGCCCAGGAACGGGCCGGAGCTGCCGCCCACCGTCACCGGCTCCAGGTCGGCCGCCGACCGGCGGCGGCAGCCGCGAATCCGGTCGGCGCTGGCCACGGCGTCACGGGCGTGCAGGATCACGAGTTCACCGGCCGGTGTGGGGGCGACCCCGCGAGCCGAACGCTCGAAGAGGGGCTGGCCGAAGGAGGCTTCGATTCTGCGCAGTTGGGTGGTCATCGCCGGCTGGGAGAGCATCAGGGTGGCAGCTGCCCTGCTCAGACTGCCCGCGTCGGCGATCGCCAGCAGGATGCGGAGGTGCCGCAGTTCCAGTTCCATGGCTGAGCGAGGCTAGTTCACGCCCCCATGTCATGTCCACGGTTCCGGCGTGAGACGCGAGACGTGAGGCGTGAAGTGTGGGGCGCTGGTCCATACCTGGCGGTCTGTCAGCTTTCGGACGGCGGACCGCGGCCGGAGCGGGGTCGTGCGACCCGGGCCGGCCGCGGTCCGGCGGCTCGACCCCTCGTGCGGGGGGTGCGCCGCAGGAGCGACGGCTCAGAGGGTGCCGGTGTACTCCTGGATCCAGGGACGCCAGGACGCCAGGTCCGTGTAGATGGCGCCGCCGACTCCGCAGGTGTCGCTGTCGGTGCCGCTGCGGCTCGTGGCGCCGGCCAGTTCGCGCCGGCCGTTACGGGTGATCAGGGCCGGGCCTCCGGAGTCGCCGTAGCAGGCGGTGGCGGAGGTGGTGCCCGCGATGCACAGCTCGCGACTGTTCACCATGTCGTCGCAGGAGCTGTCGGGCAGCACCTTGGTGTCGAGCTGCTTGAGGTAGCGGGGCGCGGAGGTGGAGCAGCCGGCTTGCGGGCAGGTCTGCCCCCAGCCGAGCAGCCGGGTGGCGGAGCCGTCGGGCGGGGTGGTGGCGGTGATCGGCACGGGCGTGTTGGTGACCCTGCTGCTGAGGCGCAGGAGTGCTATGTCCTGGCCTGCCATGCTCTGGTCGTCGGAGGGGCGGACGATCCGCGAGACCCCGCTCAGGGTGCCGCCGCCGAGGTGGTCGTTGGAGCCGATCCGGACGCGCAGGGCGGACGGCTGGAGCGGGCCGCTGCGGCCGTACGTGCAGTGCAGGGCCGTGACCATCCACTCGGGCGAGATGAGCGAGGCGCCGCAGTAGTGGCCGCCGTTGACCTGGATGGATCCCATGAACGAGTAGGTGGAGGTGGCCTGTTCGCCGCCGACGATGGGGGTCGGGGCGGCCGCGGCGGTGCCGATGAAGGCCGGTGCGGTGATGACCAGGCCGAGGGCGATTCCCGCGGCGGACAGGGGTCGGGAAGGGCGCATGAGGGTTCCTTCGGTGAGGGTGTCGGGGGAGCGGAGGGGGGGAGGGCCGGACACCCGTTTCGGGTTGTCGGTGGCCCATCAACCTGCCGTTCACAGGAGTATGTGAGCGGCGGCACCGGCCGCGCCAATGTCAGCGGCCCATAACATCCGGGGGTGCGGGCGCAGGCTTCGGCAGGTCGGACGGGGCGGCGCCCCCGGCTCGGGCGGCACGCGGTCGTCGCCGTGGCAGGGCGTCACCGCGCGCCGCTACGACCGCGAGGCCGGCCCCGGCCCCGAGAACGGCGACGACCAGGGTTCACGCACCCGCAACCCCGGGGACGCCCTGCGGCCACCCGTCGAGCCGGGAGTGATGGATGGATGTGCGCCAGCAGTGATCGCTTTCAGCCGTCGAGCCGCAGGAGAACCATGAGCACCGGCCCCGTCCCCGCGCCCGTCCCCCCGCGCCGCAGCCCGGGCCGCAGCGCGCTCGTCGCCGCGGCGGCCGGCATGCTCGCGCTGGGCGGGCTGGCGGGTCTCGCCACCCCGGCCGGAGCGGTTGCCGCCGGCGTGGCCACCGCCCCGGCGGGCCCGGCCGGCGCGACAACGCCGGGAGGGGCGTCGGGGGCCCGGCCGGGCGACCTGCTGGACGTGACCCTGGACCAGGTGCGCCCCACCCAACCCTCGGTCGGCTACGACGAGGTGTACTACAAGCTCGGCCGCTACACCTCTCCCAAGGACGAGCTGAACGGCGCCGCCAACAAGCGCTTCGACGACTGGTGCGAGACCAACGGCCAGGGCGTGGCCGCCACGGTGCTGCCGGGCGCGCGGCTCGCCGACCCGGCGACGTTCACCTGCACCGTCCCGCTGGGCCAGGAGACCGAGGCGAGTCGCGCGGAGATGAAGACCGTCGTGGTGGGCCCGGGCGGCGCGCTCTACCTGACCGACGGCCACCACACGCTGACCTCCTTCCTGGAGGCCCCGGACGGCGGGCCGGAGCTGCACCTGCGCCTCATCGTCCAGGCCAACCTCAGCGACCTGTCCCCGGCCGCCTTCTGGCAGGAGATGCGGGCCCGCAACTGGGTCCGCCTGATCGACGAGCAGAACCGGCCGATCACCGTCGAGCAGCTGCCGCAGCACCTGGGCCTGGCGTACTTCCACGACGACCCGTACCGCAGCCTGGTCTACTTCACCCGGGACATCGGCTACTCGGTGCCGGACGGCGCGGCCGAGTACCTGGAGTTCCTCTGGGGCGACTGGCTCCGCGGCCAGGGCATCGGCCTGCCCGGCTCGTACAGCACGACCGACCGCACCTCGTACCTGGCCGCGGTCCGGACGGCCTCCCAGGCCATGTCGGCCGTGCCGGGGGACACGGTGATCACCGGAGGCCGCACGGCGGACGAGCTGGGCCGGCTGAACCCGTGGAACGCGGGCAAGAAGCCCACCGGCGGCGAGTTCGGCAAGCTGAGCGCCCCGATCACCGAGGCCAAGCCCGGCAAGCTCGCCTACGCCCTGGACTTCCGTGCCAAGGTTCCGACCGGTCCGGCCTGCACCGAGACCGTGACCGGCCGACACACCGGGCCGCTGGTCGTCTCGCGCGGCACCACCTGCCTGACCGGCGCCCGGCAGACCGGGCCCGTCGTGGTCCGCGCGGGAGCGAGCCTGGTGGTCAAGGGCTCGGACATCACCGGCCCGGTCCAGGCGGTGGGCGCGGGCACGGTGCAGCTCTGCGGCACCGTCCTGACCGGCCCGCTGAGCGTGGTGAACACCCGTGACCACCTCACCCTGGCCGCTCCGGGCTGCACCCCGAACACCCTGAACGGCCCGGTCCAGCTCGTCGGGAACCCGACCTCCTGAACCCGGTGGTACCTCCGGCCGCCGGCCGCCCTCCACCCGAGGGCGGCCGGCGGCCGCGTCGTTGTCCGCTCCCGCGCAGGGGCGGGCGAACGCGGCCTCCGACAAGGCCGGGGAGCGCGCGGACCGCGCCGGGCGGGCCCCTGCCGCCTCGCCCGGTACGAGAATGTCCGGTTATCGATCGTACCGGGAGCAGCAATGACGGTTCATCAGATGATGGCGCGTGCGGGCCCCGCCCGCGCCCTTCCGAATTAGCGATCATTCGATGAACGACCTGGAGACTGTCGTGCGCATACTCTTCACCGGCCCGGGCGCGCCCACCCACCAGTTCCCGATGGTGCCGACCGCGCAGGCCCTGCGGGCCGCCGGGCACGAGATCCTGTTCGCCGTCCCGAAGCCGTTGGAGCCGATCCGGGGGGCCGGCTTCCCGATCGTGGAGATCGGCGACGGCCGGTCCCTCAAGGACTCCTTCGAGGCCTTCGAGGGCGAGACCATGCGCTTCGCCCGGCCGGAGATGACCCAGGACGAGATCCTCGAACGGGCCGCGGCGGCCTTCGCCCACGCCTCGCGCTCCACCGTGGACGACCTGCTGGCCACCGCCGACGGCTGGGGCGCGGACCTCCTGGTCCACGACTCCTGCCTGGCCTCCGCCCAACTGGTCGGCGCCAAGCTCGGGATCCCGACCGCGCTCCAGAACTTCGGCGTCATCTCCGGCCTCTCGCTGGCCGCGCGGCTGGCAGGTCACTTCACCGACGTCTACGAGGCGTACGGGGTGGCCGCCCCGGCCGAGTCCACCGCGCTGAACGTCGTCCCGGCCTCGCTCGGCGGCGACCCGGGCGGGCTGCGGATGCGCTACCTCCCCTTCAACGGCGGCGGCGTGGTTCCGGCCGGCCTGCTGCGCCGGAGCGTCCGGCCGAGGGTCGCGGTCACCCTGGGCACCGTGGTCACGGAGGTGGACGGCGTCCACGCGATCGCCCGCCTGATCGAGGCCGCCGCCTCGGTCGACGCGGAGTTCCTGCTCGCCGTCGGCGGCGCCGACCTCAGTGACCTCGGAACCCTTCCGGACAACGTCCGCCCGCTGCCGTGGACCCCGCTGGCGGAGTTGCTGAGGGTCTGCGACGCGGTGATCCACCACGGTGGGTCCGGCAGCACGCTCACCGGCATGCAGGCCGGCGTGCCGCAGCTCATCCTCCCGCAGGGCGCCGACAGCTTCGCCGTCGCCGACGCCCTCGCCGCCACCGGCGCGGGCCTGCGCTCCGCGTCGGGCGACGTGGACGCCGCCCTGCTCGCCCGCCTCGTCGCGGACCCGGAACTCCGCGCCGGCGCGCTCCGGCTCCGCGCCGAGAACGACGCCCTCCCCACGCCCGCCGCCGTCGTCCCCGAGATCGAAGCCCTCGTCACCGCCGCCGCCCGCTGACCCCCGGGCCCCGACCGGCGCACCCGTGGCGCGGTCGCCGAAGGGTTCGAGCGGCCGGATCGTTCGCAGGCGGGCGGGCTCCTGACGTGACATCGGTCACACCCGCGGCTTCGAACACCGGCCGGCTGTCGCTCGCAACACCCGAACGCGCAGGCCGCAGGCCCTGTTCGGGGTCTCGGACGAACCCGGGCCGTTCGAAACGATTCTGGCTACCGGAGGAGGATTGAGCCTAACCTGCCCGCCATGTCCCAGAACACGA
The DNA here is from genome assembly GCF_036290945.1 of Streptomyces sp. BE303. Taxonomy (NCBI): domain Bacteria; kingdom Bacillati; phylum Actinomycetota; class Actinomycetes; order Kitasatosporales; family Streptomycetaceae; genus Streptomyces; species Streptomyces sp. BE303. The sequence continues at coordinate 8,880 of NZ_JAQYWZ010000959.1, read as the reverse complement.
ACACGCCCGGTATCCCCGGGCAGCCGGCCGCTCCGGTCGGCGATTTCGCCAAGGTCCAGCGCCAGGTCCAGCAGCAGGCGGGCGTCGGACCGGTCCACGGTGGTGGCGGCACCCTCTTCTCCGAGCCGGTCCTGGTGGTGAACCAGAAGGCCAAGCTGATCGAGCTGACCAACGAGTACTCGGTCTTCGACCAGCAGGGCGCCACCCTGGGCTCGGTGGTCCAGGTCGGCCAGAGCGGACTGCGCAAGGCGATACGGCTGCTCACCTCCCTCGACCAGTACCTGACCCACAAACTGGAGATCCGCGACGCGCAGGGCACTCCGGTGCTGCTGCTCACCCGCCCGGCGAAGTTCATCAAGTCGCGGGTGGTCGTGCAGCGTCCGGACGGCCAGGAGGTCGGCCAGATCGTTCAGCAGAACGCCATCGGGAAGATCAATTTCGCGCTGGAGGTCGGCGGGCAGAAGGTCGGCGCCGTCAAGGCGGAGAACTGGCGGGCCTGGAACTTCTCCATCGTCGACGGGACGGACACCGAGATCGCCCGGATCACCAAGACCTGGGAGGGCCTGGCGAAGACGATGTTCACCACGGCCGACAACTACGTGCTCCAGATCCACCGCCCGCTCGCCGACCCGCTGCTCAGCCTCGTCGTGGCGACCGCGCTGACCGTGGACACGGCGCTGAAGCAGGACGCCCGCGGCTTCGGATAGCCGTTGCCCGCACGGTGTTCACGGCCCCGCCTCCCGACCGGGAGGCGGGGCCGTGCACGTGGAACCGCCGTGTGTGGCGTCGGTGTCGGCCTCGGCTTCGAGAGCAGTCGTTCGAGAGCAGTCAAATGACTGATGCCGCCCGTGCGGCCCCGACGGCACAGTGGAGTTGCTCCGAGGGCGGACACGCCGGAGCGACACCCCTGGCAGCCGGCGCGGACGCGCCGGTCAGGGCCGACGGAGAAGGCGGAGGAGATCATGAGGAACCTGCGGCGAACGGTGATGCGGGTGGCGGTGGGCGCTGCCGCGCTGGTCGGGGCGGTCACCGCCACGACGACGAGTGCGAACGCCTACGTCCTCACCGACATTCAGACCGGATCCGGCAAGTGCCCCGCCAACTGGGTGTGCCTGTGGAGCGAGAACAACTTCGTCAGGGGGAATCCGGCGAGCGGGTACGACTACGGGGCCGTGGGTTCGGACCAGAACGTCTCGGACATGGGGAAGTTCACCTACGAGAGCAAGCTCTTCCGCTGGAAGGGCATGCAGGATTCCGCCTCCTCGGTCGTGAACAACACGGGGAGCAGCATCTGCTTCTACGAGCACAACGGGTACTCCGGCCTGGAGTTCAGGATCGGTCCCTCGGAGAAGTGGGCCTCCGTCCCGTCGTGGATCAACGACAGGATCAGCTCCTTCAAGTTCTGCTGATCCGGCCCCGTCGGCCCTGTGGACGACGAACGAACCGGTATCCACCAACCCACTGAGTCAACCACCCGAAGCACAGGATCGGCACGGTCGGGCCGAATCCGGAAGAGAGGGACCATGTTCTCGAAAAGCACGATGACGAGGCTCGGAGTGTGTGCTGCTGCCGCGGCCGGGCTGTTCGTGGCCACGGCGACGTCCGCGAGCGCCACCAGTGTCTTCGACATCGGCCACGGGGCCGGCTCGTGCCCCAGCGGCTACGTCTGTCTGTGGTCGGAAGGCAACTTCATTCAGGGGAAGTTCGTCTATGACCACAAGTTCGGGTCCTTCGCGTCGAACCAGAACGTCAGTGACATGGGAAAGCTCGCCCGGAGCTCCACCGGGGACAAGGGCATGCAGGACGTCACGTCGTCGGTGCTGAACAACACGGGGAGCAGCATCTGCTTCTACGAGAACAACGGGTACTCCGGCCTGGAGTTCAAGATCGGCCCCGGGGAGCACTGGCCCTCCGTCCCGTCGTGGATCAACGACAGGATCAGCTCCTTCAAGTACTGCTGACGCTTCCCGGACCTGAACGGACGGTAAGGAAATTGCCCAAGAATTCGGTCAGGCTCGGACTGTGTGCCGCCGCCGTCATCGGACTGATCATGACGGCGGCGCCGTCCGCGAGCGCCACCACGATCCTCGGCATCGGGCAGGGCGCCGGAGCGTGCCCCGGCAATCACGTCTGCCTGTGGTCCGAGAACGACTATGTCGGCGCCACCAGCGGCTCCAAGTTCGGGTCGATCGCGTCGGACCAGAACGTCGCGGACATGGGGAAGCTGAAGCGGGACGGAGCCCTGTGGACGGGGATGCAGGACACCGCGTCGTCGGTGCTGAACAACACGGGGAGCAGTATCTGCTTCTACGAGCACAACGGGTACGGAGGGCTGGAGTTCAGGATCGGCCCCCGGGAGCACTGGCCCTCCGTGCCGTCGTGGATCAACGACAGGATCAGTTCCTTCAAGTACTGCTGACGTGTCGTTGATCCCGCAGTCCGCAACGGGGCGGTCGCGCTCGCGGGTCACGCCCCTGCCGGGCCGGGGTGACCGCGGGTCGCGGCCGTCAGCGCTTCCAGACCGTCGCGCGCGGAATCGCCGGCGCGCCGGGCACGTCGACCAGGCTGGCGTGCCCGGCGATCACTCCCGCCTCGTTGAGGAGGGAGGTCCGGGCCGTCCGGCGGGAGGGGCGGACGGCCTCGGCCTCGTGCGCGGGCGGGTGCGGTCAGGGACCGCCGGTCAGAGGAGTTGGAAGGACCACTCCTGCTTCCAGCCGCCCTCGCAGGTCCACACCCCGAGCTGCTTGTGGTCGGAGTCGTGGGTGAGGCAGTTGTCGTCGTCGATCCGGATCCGGTACTTGCCGTCGCCGAGGCTGACGAACTCCCACTTCTGGTTGGGGGTGTTTCCCCACGCCTGCTGTTCGGCGACGCAGGTGTCCGGGTTCTCGGTGAGGTTGAACCCGAGGTCGTTGACGATCCGGTAGCGGTCCCCGCCCAGCGGTTTGACCGTCCAGGTGGACCCCTTGTACCCCAGGATGCCGCCCAGGATCGGCGCACCCCAGCTCGCGGTCTCGTTGGGCGCCGTCGCGCCCAGGGCATCCATACGACGGGGCCGGCCGGATTGCCCTTTCGTGCACGACCCCGGCCCGCCGGGCTTTGCGGACCGGCCTCGATACCGGTGACGTCAGGATTGCCGCCGACGGCCCGTGCGTCCGGCCCGGGCCGGGAACGACCGGCGGCCGTGGCCGCCGGTCGTGGTGGGGGCGAGCCGGGGCCGCCGGTTCAGCAGGAGCAGCCCCAGTGCGGGGTGGGCGCGGTCGCCGGGTCGGCCGCCGGGGGCTCGGAGGCCCGGCCGGTCGGTGCGGGCGGGTGGACGGTGGCGCCGGCCTTGATGGTCTCGACGACCTCGATGTCGCGGATCTCCTCCGGATCGACGGTCAGCGGGTTGGCGCTGAGGACGACCAGGTCGGCGAGCTTGCCGACCTCGATGCTGCCCTTGCGGTCCTGTTCGCCGTACTGGTGGGCGGCGTTGATCGTGATCGCGCGGACGGCGTCCAGGGGCGACACCCGGTGCTGGGGCCCGAGGACGGCGCCGGTGCGGGTGCGCCGGGTCACCTGGCTGGACAGCACGGCGATCGAGTTCGGCAGGGCGACCGGCGCGTCGTGGTGCGAGGTGTAGCGCAGGCCCCGGTCGAGCGCCCAGCGGGCGGGGGAGATGGCCTCCGCCCGCTCCTCGCCGAGGACCACCGAGCGGTACCAGTCGCCCCAGTAGTAGGTGTGCATCGAGAAGAAGGAGGGCACGATCTCCAGCCGGGCGAACGCCTCGACCTGCTCCTCGCGGGCCGTCTGCGCGTGGATCGCCACGGTCGGCCGCCGCCCCGGCCCGGCGGCCTCGACCGCCCGGAGGAACTGGTCGATCGCCGCGTCGCCGTTGACGTGCGCCAGGACCTGCCAGCCCCGCTCGACCGCCGTGCCGACCTGCTTGGCGACCACCGCGTCGTCCGGCACCGTCGGGTACCCGCTGTAGCCGTCCGGCTGCCCGGCCGGCGGCGTCAGGTACGGCTTGGTCAGCCACGCGGTGCGCCCCTGCGGCGAGCCGTCGAGGACCAGCTTCACCCCGGCCGCCCGGACGCGGTCGACGTACGTGTCGCTCACGCCGATCGGGTCGTCCAGCGCGGAGGCGAGGGCATCCTCGGCCTTCACGTACGCGACCACGTCGACCGGGAGCAGCACGGCGGCTGCCGTGTCCCGCAGGGCCTTGAGGTTGGCGAGGTTGGTGCCGCCCTCCTGCACCGTGGTGAAGCCGAAGGCCGCCGCGGTGGCCGCGCCCGTGACGAACAGCGCCCGCAGTTCGCGTTCCGGCAGCCCCGCGAGTGCCGATTCCGAGGCCGGGGTGAACGCCTTCTCCTCCAGGACGCCGTCGGGCTCGCCGTACGAGGGCGGGACGGCGAGTTCCCGCCGCCGGATCACCCCGCCCTCGGGGTCGCGCGTGGCGGCGGAGAAGCCGAGCAGCCGCAGGCCGAGGCTGTTCACCGCGCCGAGGTGGAACGACTGGTGGATGGCCAGCACCGGGCGTTCCGTGGACACTTCGTCGAGGTCGTCGCGGGTGGGGTGCCGGCCCTCGTCGAGCATCGCGTCGTCGTACCCGAACCCGATGATCCACGCGGAGTCAGTCCCCGTCGGGCCGTCGGCCCAGGCGCGCAGCTTGTCCTTCAGCGAGCCGATGTCGGTGACGTCGCCGTCCGGCGCGGCCAGCAGGTTGGCGATGACGGTCTGCAGGCCGATGCCGCCGAGGTGTCCGTGGGCATCGATGAACCCGGGCAGGAGGGCGCGGCCTTCGAGGTCCCGTACGACGGTCCGCGGGCCGCTCCAGTGTTCCGCCTCCTTCCGGGTGCCGACGAAGACGATCGTGCCGTCCTTGACGGCCACCGCTTCGGGCGACGCGTCGCTGTGCTCGGCGACGGTGACGATCTCGCCGCCGTGGAGGATGAGGTCGGCCTGTTCGGCCATGCGGGTCTCCCGTTCGGTAGGGGGTGCGAAACCAGGTCCCAACCTAGGAGCCCGGTGGCCGAACGTCGTTGAGAACGGCCGACGTTCACCGGGACGGGTCAATCACCTGCCGGTCCCGCCGGGCCCGGCCGCCACGCGGTCCTCCGGCGCCCGCCGCCCCCGGTGGGGGGAATCCGGCCACCGGGCCACGCCCGTGACGGCCGGCGGCCGGAACTCGCCTGCGGTCGGCCGGTCGAGGGAGGCGGCGGTGGGCGTGGCCACCACCGGGCCGCGGACCGGGTGATCGGTACAACTGCCTTCACCTCCAGTGTACTTGTCGGCCCTTCCGTGCGCGGACCCTCGGCGGGCCGCCCTCGCTCGACCGGGCCGCGCCTCCCGGGATTGGTCCAGACCTATTGACGGGCCTCGCCACCCCTTCTACGATCCGGTCCGGCACAGCCCCACATGTCCCCACCTCACCCAGAGCCGGGCGTCACGCCCCCACGCGTCGGTCATGTCCATGGCGCTCGGCGGGAAGGGAGCACAACATGTTCCGTCGGAGGTCCCGTACTCCGCGTCTGTCGGGCGATTCCCGCCCTGGTGCGAACCCCGGCCGCCTCGAAGGCGACCGGGCCGGGAGCGAGTCGTCCCGAACCCCCCGCCCGCAGCGGGCGGCCGTGGAGCGCGCATCGCACGTGAACCGGACCGGCCGCACCCGGCCCGGACCGGCCGTCCTGCGGCGCTCCCTCGCCGGGATGAGCGCCGCGGCCGTCATCGGCGCCGGCCTCGCGGTGGCCGGCACCGTCACGGCCGGGGCCGTCACCCCCAACCTGGTGGCCAACTCCGGATTCGAGAACGGACTCGCCGACTGGACCTGTTCCGGCGGATCCGGCGCGGCCGTCGGCAGCCCGGTCCGCTCCGGCACCTCCGCGCTCAAGGCGACGCCGACCGGCCTGGACAACGCCCAGTGCGCCCAGACCATCAGCGTGCAGCCCAACTCCCAGTACACGCTGAGCGCGTACGTCCAGGGCAGCTACATCTACCTGGGCGCCACCGGCACCGGCCTCACGGGCACCACCTCCACCTGGACGCCGAGCAGCTCGTCCTACAGCCAGCTCAGCGTGGCCTTCGCCACCGGGGCGAACACCACCTCGGTGACCGTCTTCCTGCACGGCTGGTACGGGCAGCCCGCGTACCACGTGGACGACGTGTCGCTCGCCGGCCCCGGCGGCAACAGCCCGTCGCCGACCACTCCGACGACGCCGCCCACCACGCCGCCCACGACGCCTCCGACCACCCCTCCCACGACACCTCCCACGACACCTCCCACCACGCCGCCCACGACGCCTCCGACCACGCCGCCGGGTGACACCTGCCCGACGAAGCCCAAGCCGTCGGGCAAGGTGCTGCAGGGCTACTGGGAGAACTGGGACGGTGCCGCGAACGGCGTGCACCCCGGCATGGGCTGGGTCCCCATCACGGACAGCCGGATCGCCGCGCACGGCTACAACGTCATCAACGCCGCCTTCCCGGTGATCCTCTCGGACGGCACCGTCCTGTGGCAGGACGGCATGGACGCCGGCGTCAAGGTCTCGACCCCGGCCGAGATGTGCCGGGCCAAGGCCGCCGGCGCCACGCTCCTGATGTCGATCGGCGGTGCCGCCGCCGGCATCGACCTCAGCTCCAGCACCGTCGCCGACAAGTTCGTGGCGACCGTCGTCCCGATCCTCAAGAAGTACAACTTCGACGGGATCGACATCGACATCGAGACCGGCCTGTCCGGGAGCGGCAACATCAACACCCTGTCCGCCTCCCAGTCCAACCTGATCCGCATCATCGACGGCGTCCTCGCCCAGATGCCCGCGGGCTTCGGTCTGACGATGGCCCCCGAGACCGCGTACGTCACCGGCGGCAGCGTCACCTACGGGTCGATCTGGGGCTCCTACCTCCCGATCATCAAGAAGTACGTCGACAACGGTCGGCTGTGGTGGCTGAACATGCAGTACTACAACGGCAGCATGTACGGCTGCTCCGGTGACTCCTACCAGGCCGGCACCGTCCAGGGCTTCACCGCGCAGACCACCTGCCTGAACAACGGCCTGGTCATCCAGGGCACCACGATCAAGGTGCCGTACGACAAGCAGGTGCCCGGTCTGCCGGCCCAACCCGGCGCGGGCGGCGGCTACATGGCGCCGGGCCTGGTCAGCCAGTCGTGGAACGCGTTCAGCGGTTCACTCAAGGGGCTCATGACGTGGTCGATCAACTGGGACGGTTCCAAGGGCTGGAGCTTCGGCGACAACGTCAAGTCCCTCCAGGGCCGTTGATGTCCCGCTGATGTCCCGCTGATTCCCGGGGCTCCGGTGCGCCGTTGCGCGCCGGAGCCGATCACGGACCGAAACCACCCCTGCGGGTGATCCGAGGCCGCCGAGGGCCCGGATCACCCGCAGGGGTGTGTGCTTCGCAGGGGAAATTCGCAGGGGAAGGGCGGGGCGACCGCGGCTGTCAGGTGTCGGAGTAGCTGAGGTCTCCGACCGTCCAGGCGTTGACGTCCTCGATGGCGATGCGGTACATGCCCCCGGTGTGGGGCAGCGCGAAGTCGCCCTGGAGGATCTTCGCCCGGTGGAGGTGGAGGTGGGTGGGACGCGCGGGCGGGCCGTCTGCGGGCTGGGCGAAGAGGGCGGCGAACGGCTTCAGGTGATCGGACGCCTGGAGGACCTCCGCCACCCGCTCCCACCACAGGGTCACCGGCGCGAGCCTGCCGGTGATGACCGCGCCTGGGACCACCACGGTCAAGGACATCTGGTTGCTGTGCTCGGATTCGACCATCGCGGCGATGTCGACGAGCAGCCCGTCGGGGTTCGACATGACTCCCAGCCTAGGACACCGTGCCGGGGCCGCCTAGCCTTGCCCGGGGTGGTCTCCACGGCGCTGCCACGGCGCGGCGTTCCCACGGCGCGACCCGTGGGCGTGCCGCCGGCCGATCGGCCGGACGCCCGGCGTCGACGACCGCCGGTGCGTCGGCCGGAGCCGGAGGGACGGGGTGAACGGCGAGGTGAGGCGCCGGGTCAGAGCTTGTGCATCGAGGTGTAGGGCTGGGTGATGCGTTCCTGTCGGGATCCGAAGTCGACGAGAACCGCGATGTCGCTGTCGCCCTCGACCCCGATGGCCCGGCCGAGGCCGAACGTGTCGTGGCTGACGCGGTCACCGACGGCGAAGTGTTTGCGCGGCGCTTCGACCCGGGCCTTGAAGGGGCTGGTGGGCAGGTGGCGGTGGACTGCTGCAGATTTCCTCATCCCTTCCAGTATGCGCCGGATATCGCGGGGGTGGGACTTTCCCGAAGCATTCGGGTTGCGCGGGCCGTAACGCCGCGTGTGCCGACGGATCTCCCCGGAACGGGGCGGGGCGCCGGCCGGGGTGGGCCGGACGGGCCCGGGCGGGCCCGGGGCGCGCCCTGGGGGGGCTGTCGCGGCGACGCCGGGCGCGCCGCACCCGGGCGAGTCGCGCCCGCCCCGGAGGGCCGCGGGCTCGGACGGTGCGGCTGACCGCACCAACAGGCCTACCCCCGGAGTGCGTTGGCCGTCCCGGAGCCCCGGTGCCGGCGACCCCGGGGCGAGGTGTCGAAAAACCCGGGGCGAAATATCCGCCCGCAGCGGGCCGGGGCCTGCTAGAGTCGTTTTAGTTGCAGTAGTGGTTCCCATGAACTTTGTGTGCGCCTGCTGATGTATCGCAGGCGCATTTTTGTTTCCCGGATATTTCCGGGTGGGTGCTCATCGCGGCGACTCGAAGCACGTGCTGTACGTGTTTCGGACTGCCCTTGAAGGAGATTTTTTTTATGGCTAATGGCACCGTGAAGTGGTTCAACGCGGAAAAGGGCTTCGGCTTCATCGAGCAGGAGGGTGGCGGCCCGGACGTCTTCGCCCACTACTCGAACATCAACGCCAACGGCTTCCG